>NZ_JBXWQZ010000010.1:0-97436 GCF_059612645.1 Ruegeria sp. YKSF131
CAGCGACGCTTGCGCTTCCTGTCTCGGTCCCATCATGGCTGATCCCTCCCTTTAGGAAGAATTGAATCAGCAACTTACCAACCGATCAAGCCCGAGTTTTTCAACAAAATAATCCCTTTCCCCCGACTTCGCCGCCACAGCCTGCCGCTTGCATACATGTTTTACGGAGTGAGGGATCTGGGTTGGTAGTTCCCGAAACTCCAATTTTGACAAAGAGCTGATTCCGTTGAGAAACTCTTCCTTGATCGTGGGGCAACTGGCTGATTCAATTTCGGTATTGATGGAGGCGGATCACGATGATGGGACCGAGGCAGGAAGCGCAGGCGGCTCTGTTTTACGAGTTTTCGCTGGAGGATCATGTCCCGCAAGATCACCTTCTGCGATCGGTTGACCGGTTTGTCGATTTGGGCAGCATCTGCGGTCACTTGTCGGGCTTCTACAGCCACACGGGCCGTTCTCCGGTCGATCCGGAGCTGCTGATCCGTATGCTCTTGTGGGCTATTGTTTTGGTATTCGCTCCGAGCGCCGTCTGTGCGAAGAGGTTCATCTGAACCTGGCATATCGCTGGTTTTGCCGCCTTGATCTGACCGAGCGCATTCCCGATCATTCAACTTTCTCAAAGAACCGCCATGGCCGGTTCCGCGAGAGCGACCTGTTGCGCTACGTATTCGAGGCGACCGTCGCGCGGTGCATGCAAGAGGGGCTCGTCGGCGGCCAAGGGTTAGCGGTGGATGCCAGCTTTATCGTGGCAGATGTCCAAAAACAAAATTCCAGCAATCCGGAAAACTGGGCGGCCCGAGAGATCAACCCCAATGATGCGCCCCGAGCTGTGCGCGAGTATCTCGAAGTGCTGGACGACGAAGCTTTTGGTGCGGCCAGCGAGGTGAAGCCAAAGTTCACCGCCCATGCAGATCCTTCCAGCCAATGGACGGCGGCCCGCAAGGGACCGGCGTTCTTTGCCTATTCCGACAACTACCTCATTGATACCGATCACGGGATCATCGTCGACGTGGAGGCCAGCCGTTCGGTCAAAACCGCCGAAGTGGGTGCCCTGCGCAAGATGATCGACCGGACAATAGAACGCTTTGGACTGAAGCCCGATTGGGTGACCGCCGACACCGCATATGGCTCTGGCGAGAACTTGGCCTGGCTTGCTCTAAATCGGCAAGTCCTTCCGTTCATTCCCGTGTTCGACAAGTCCGAACGCAAGGATGGCACCTGGTCTCGATCCGACTTCACCTGGGACCCGGACAATGACCGTTACCTCTGCCCCGAAGGCAAGGTGCTGAGGCGCACGCGGCAATATCACAAGGACCCGCACAACAAACAGCCACGGACAGGACGCCGTAAATATCGGGCTAGCAAGATGGTCTGCAGTATCTGTCAATCCAGGCAGAAATGTTGCCCCAAGGTAGATGCCCGATCTGTTACGCGAGGGCAGTTCGAGGAGGTCCGTGAGTTTACCAAGCTCTGCGAGGCTTCACCTTTCAACCCGACCGCACAGAGGAGGCGAAAGAAGGTTGAGATGCTCTTCGCGCACCTCAAACGTATCCTCGGGCTGGGGCGTCTTCGATTACGTGGCCCCAGCGGCGTTCAAGACGAATTTACCCTCGCAGCAACAGCGCAAAACCTTCGGAAACCGGCAAAGCTCAAGCCGATGGCGCCCGCAACAGGTTGAGTGGGTGGGCTGGAAGCGCATTGCCGCAAGAAATCAGACCAGTCGCCCCGGTAAGGTCAACAAAACCAACGAGTTCTTCAACGCAATCAGCTCTCAACTTCCATCGGATGCGGCGCAGCATCTGGTCAGTCTCAGCTTTGATTGGTGGCACGCCGGCCCATTCCCGCCATTCCCATCACTTTCCGCACGCTGCAATGCGGCCTGCCGAAGGAGACGTTAGCTGAAGGCGCAAAATCCAATCCAACCAGAGCTCGGGGATTTTGAGACTTTCGCCTGGTGTCGCATTGAGAACAGACACGCATTTGGCGACATTTCTACATGATCAAATGACCACCATTGCTTCCATACCTCAATCTGCGGATCGCATCCTTGCAGGCGTTTCGCTGATGCTTGGATTTTGCCTGACTGCTCCTTTGCTGGATGTGGCTGCGAAACTCGCATCAGCCAGCGTTCCAATTGGGCAGATTACGGCTGCCCGCTTTTTAGTGCAGTGCGCGTTGATGGCACCGTTCATCTGGATAATGGGGCTGCCGTTGCGTGTGGCGCGAGGTGACTTGATGGCACTCGCAATCCGCTCACTGCTTTTGCTGTTTGCAACTTTTTGCTTTATTGCGGCAATCCGTGTGATGCCACTTGCCGACGCTTTGGCTATCGTATTTGTGGCCCCGTTCATTGTCTTGCTGGTCGGCAAGTTTTATTTCGGCGAGGATGTCGGCCCTCGTCGAGTGGGAGCGGCTCTTGTGGGATTTGTTGGGGTTTTGTTCGTTATCCAGCCCAGCTTCGCGGCCTTTGGCGCTGTTGCCATAATCCCTCTTGGTACCGCGGTCGCCTTTGCTTTCTACATTCTTGTGACGCGGGGATTGTCACGCCGGATGCACCCCGTGGCTCTGCAATTCCACACTGGCCTGATTGCCAGTCTGTTTTGCATTCCCGTACTGATAGCTGCCCAAGGTTCCGGCTCCGAGCTGTTCGATCCTGTCTGGCCGGCAGGCCTCGCGCTGTTGTGGCTTCTGGGGGCGGGCTTTTTCGCAACGGTGAGCCACCTGATGATGACCTATGCCCTTTCCTTTGCACCTTCGGCTACATTGGCTCCCCTGCAGTACTTTGAGCTGCCGGTAGCGGCCCTGTTTGGCTATCTTGTCTTCAATGACTTCCCGAACATGCTTAGCCTGCTTGGTATTGCCATCATCATCAGTGCCGGGCTGTACATGATCCATCGCGAAAGGGTCATAGCTAGACAGTTGGTCACTGAGCGCGCAGCACCTCCAATCTAAGACTACACGTGGTCGTGGCCCTTAGCTGACCCTGGTGGATTGAGAGGCATCTATCAGGTCCCCGTCTCTGCTCAACGAGTTTTCCACATAGAAGTCTCTTGGCCGGGTCGCCTTTTCACACAGCTATGTCGGAAGCTGCGAATTCTTGCGTGTTGCTTCCCATGTAAAATACTTTCGAAAACAAACTTCATCGGGCGTGAAATCTGACCAGAGGGCCCGACCTTGAACGGTTCTCTGTCAACAGATTTGGCCGAAGGGATACGAAAGTGGCAAACCTACTTGATCCGTTTCAATTGAAACATCTGGCTTTGCGCAATCGTATCGTAAGCACTTCCCATGCACCGAATTTTGTCGAAGATGGCCATCCCCGGGACCGTTACAGATTGTACCACGAAGAAAAGGCCAAGGGCGGAGTCGCCCTGACCATGGTCGGCGGGTCAACCAATATCGCCCCTGACAGCCCATCAGTGTTTGGCCAGCTCTATGCCGGCGATGACAGTATTATCCCATGGTTCCGGAAACTGACGGATGGCGTACACGAACATGGTGCCGCCATCATGTGCCAGATCACCCATATGGGGCGGCGCACAGCCTGGGATGATGGGTATTGGCTTCCGGTTCTGGCTCCGTCCGGTATCCGAGAGCGCGCGCACCGCGCCTTTCCAAAAGTAATGGAACAAGAGGATATCGACCGGGTGATCCGCGATTTCGCAGCTGCCGCGCGACGCTGTCAGCAGGGCGGGTTCGACGGGATCGAGCTTCTGTCCCACTCACACCTTCTGGGGCAATTCCTGTCCCCACTTACCAACAAGCGCGACGATGACTATGGCGGGACGTTGGAGAACCGCATGTGCCTGAGCCTGCAGGTGCTTGACGCGGTGCGCGCTGAAGTCGGCCCCGAGTTCATCCTGTCGATGCGCATCACCGGTGATGAACAAACCGAAGGAGGGCTGAGTGCCGAAGATTGCATAGCCGCCGCCCGGATGCTGGAAAATTCCGGCCATGTCGACCTTCTCAATATCCTTGCCGGCGCACCCTACGATGATCTTGGTCTGGCCGAGTGGGTGCGCCCCATGGGGTTGCCTGCGGCCCCGCACGTCACCGTGGCCGGACGCATACGTGATGCGGTCGATCTACCGATCCTTCACGCAGGAGGGATTGCGGATATTGCCACGGCCCGTCACGCGGTATCTGGCGGCCATGTCGATCTGGTGGGCATGACCCGCGCACAGATAGCCGACCCCTATTTGGTAGAAAAACTCGCACGCGGGGAAGAAGAGCGTATCCGCCCTTGTGTCGGCTTGGGCTACTGCGTGGACCGTGTCAATCAGGGCAAACCTGCCGTGTGCGGACACAATGCTGCGACGGGACGTGAGCAGACCTTGCCTCATATCATCATCCCCAGCGACACTCGCAAAAAAGTGGTTATCGTCGGTGGCGGGCCCGGAGGGCTGGAGGCCGCGCGGATTTGTGCCCTGCGTGGCCACGACGTGGTGTTGTTCGAGGCGTCGGATCGTCTGGGCGGACAGTTGGGTCTGGCCGCCAAGGGGATGACGCGCAGGCAGGTCTGGGGCGTTGCTGACTGGTTGATTTCAGAAGTGACGGTGCTTGGGGTCAATATCCGCCTGAACACCTATGCCGAAGCCGAAGATGTGCTGTCCGAAGTCCCTGATGTCGTGATCATTGCGACAGGTGGTTGGCCCGGTACCTTAACCATCCCCGGCGGTGACCTGGCAATCTCCAGTTGGGACGTGTTGTCCGGTGAGGTGCGTATCTCGGGCGAGGTGCTATTGTTTGACGAGATCGGCGACCACCCTGCGGCCGTCACGGCTGACGTGCTGGCTGGTAACGGTTGCAGTGTCAATCTGGTGACCCCAGATCGGGCTCTTCTGCATGACCTTGGCCCAACGACCTCTGCTGTCGCATTACGCGATCTGGCCGCTAATGGAGTCGCCTTCACTTGCCTCCAGGAGCTCACCTGCCTTTCGCACGAAGGCGATCGGGTTCTTGCCAGCCTACGTCATTCGTTGACGGGGGGCGTCATTGAACGTCTTGTAGATCATGTGGTCGTTGAACATGGTCTGTCCCCTATGGCCGAACTCTATCACGACCTCAAACCAATCTCGTGCAACCTTGGGCAGGTTGAACACCAAGCGCTCATTGGCGGGACGCTTCCATTTCCTGATACCAATCGGAGCGGTCAGTTCTATTTGGCCCGCATTGGCGACGCGGTTACAAGCCGAAATATGCACGCCGCAATTCTCGATGCCTTGCGTGTTTGTGCACCGATCTGAAAGAAACCAAGCCGCTCTGCCGATTAAGGATGGGAGCGGACTATCAGTTCTGGCTCAACTTATGACAGGAAAGCATCCACTTTCATAGATATCGAACGGCCCTAGGCTCAGGATTCGTTGATTTTCAAAGCTCTGCATGATTCACGGTTCGAAAAACGGAGCGGTGATATGAGCGACCTTTTCTGGCGGACTGACGAGCAGATGGCCAGACTTTCCCCTTTCTTCCCGCGGTCGCATGGCAAGCCGCGGGTCGATGGCAAGAGGGTGCTGAGCGGGATTATCTTCATCAATCGCAATGGGTTGCGGTGGCGTGACGCACCCAGAGAAAACGGGCCGCACAAGACGCTTTATAGCCGGTGGAAGCGTTGGAGTGAGAAAGGTATCTTCGCTCGGGTGATGGCCGGCCTGGCCGGCGAGCACGGCGAGGAAAAGACCGTGATGATCCCCTCTCATCGAAACTGCGTTTCGACTGCCGGGCAGTGGACGCGACCTATCTGAAAGCACATCGTACCGCGACCAGCATGGCCGCGCAAAAGGGGGGCGTGGCCGCCTGATTCACTGCCCGGCAGGCGCATCCGAAGGATGCTGCCGAGAGGGGCCGAACCAAGGGCGGCATGAATACCAAACTGCATGTTATCTGTGACAGCCAAGCGCGACCGATCAGCCTTTTTGTCACCGCTGGCCAAGTCAGTGACTACATCGGTGCGCGAGCGCTACTAGGCAGTATTTCAGATGTCGACTAGCTGCCCAGGGATCGCGGTTATGATGCCGATTGGTTCCGGGACGCGTTGAAAGACAAAGGAATAAGTGCCTGCATCCCAGGTCGAAAGCAACGCAAGACAACCGTGAAGTATGACAAGCGCCGATACAAACGGCGCAACCGTATTGAGATCATGTTTGGCAGGCTCAAGGACCGGAGGCGCGTAGCGACACGTTATGATCGGTGTCCAAAAGTATTCCTGTCCGCAATCGCACTCGCAGCAACCGTCATTTATTGGTTATGAATCCTGACACTAGTTTTTGGCGAAATGACGATCCGTCAATCCCGTAGCAGGCCACCATTGAGCCAATCTCATCTCTCACATTCTAGAAGCCACCAATCGTGCATTGCGTGAAACATCTTGGTCAGGGCTATCGCCTTTTGGGTCGCCGTGTATTCTACCCGTGGCGGCACCTCTGGAAATATCTCGCGCGTCACCAGCCCATCTTCCTCCAGCGCCCGAAGCTGCCCAGTCAGCATGGTCTGCGTGATCCCGTCCACGTCCCGTTTGAGTTCGCCGAAGCGCTTCGTGCCCTGGAAGATCAGAACTTGAAGAATGATCAGTTTCCACTTGCCGCCAATCAAGCGGGCGATATCGGGCATGGGGCAGCGCTCGGCAAAGGCGTCGTTCGATGGCCGTGATTCGTCCGTGACGTTTTTCATGACATTCATGGCAGCCTCCCTAGTACTAATTTGCTACCAACCATTATTTTGTAAGTTTTCTCACAAATCAAACCATTTGTGTGGAAATTCATCGGGTTGCCCCAAGGCGCGACCAGAGAATCGCCGCCAATAGTAGCAAAAACCTGACCAAGTAAAGAAAAACTGCCTTCTTTTCAATAAGTTGCAAAATCCCATATTGATGCAGCGCACACAGGAACAGGGAAGATCAAGCCATGCTTTTGGAAGGGAAAACCGCAATCGTCCTCGGTGTAAACGGGCATATCGGACGCCATGTCGCCGAGCGTTTTTTGCGGGAAGGGGCAATCGTGTTCGGTGCCGGTCGAAACGGCGCCCACTCACGTATCGCTGAAAAACTTGCCGACTACCGAGATCTTGACGCCACCGACACTTCGGCGGTGTCCGACTTTGTGGACGCGGTCTGGGAAAGGCAAGGCCGCATCGATATTGTCGTGAACCTCGCAGGCGTACGACCGTTGGACTATCATCACGGCAACCCAAGCGTCGAGGTTTCCTCCGAGCAGTTCCTTCTGCCACTGTCCGTCGACACCTGCGCTCAGTTCATCTCGGCCAAAGCGGCTTATCCTCACATGACCCGGCAGGGGTTTGGTACGGTGATCTTCAACACCTCGACACTGGCCAAGGTCGGAGCCCCGTGGTCGGCGGCGGCTTCGGCCTCTCATGCTGCGACTGAGGGGTTGATGCGTGTACTGGCGCATGAATGGGGACCGGCAGGCATTCGTGTTCTGGGTGTGCGGTCCGAAGCGATGCCAGAATCGTCAACCATCGATTACACGTTCAAGACGATGGGCGGGCAAATAGGTCTCGACTACGCGGGCATGAAGGATTTTGTCGAGCAGAACAAGACCGCGCTCAAACGCCTGCCATCTGCCGAAGATACCGCCGGGGTCTTTGCTTTTGCGGCGTCCGATCTCGCCTCTTGCATGGCAGGCACCATGCTCAACCAGTCGGCGGGACATATCCTGGAATGATGATATCCGTGCCGCCCCGTAACAATTTCGCACTTGAGGATTAGGACCTGAACCATGACATTGACCATCCACACAATCAGCGGCGCACCGCGACCCTGGCGAGTGCTTGTGGCACTCGCCCTAAAAGGCATCCCTTGGGAACAGCACGTTCTGCAAGCCTCCGCCGGAGAACACAAATCCGAACCCTTTCTGTCGCTGAATCCGCGCGCCACCGTCCCGGTGTTGGAAGCCGACGGCATCGTCATCCGCGATTCAATCGCCGCCCTTGCCTGGCTGGATCGGCGCTATCCCGAGCCTCCACTCTTTGGCGCAACACCGGACGAGGCCGCGCGAATCTGGCAGGTCACCATGGAAGCTTGCGACTATGTGCGCGAGGCCAATCGCGCCGTACTGGTTCCAGTCTTGCTGCAGCGGCTCGACCCGCAGCCGGGCAGCGAAGAAGACAAGGCACTGGTCGGAGCCAGTGAAAAGCTGCATGCTGAATGCCGCTGGCTTGAGGGTCTGCTGGCAAATAGTTCCTATTTGGTTGGGAATACGCCGAGTGCGGCAGACGCGGTCGTTTTCCCGGAAATCCGCCTTATCCAGCGGGCGGTCGAGAACCACCACAAGGTAATGGACCGGCTTGGTTTCGGCTATCCGCCTGATCTTTATCCACGGGTATCCGAGTGGAAAGCCCGGATGAGAGAGCTTCCCGGTATTGAGGACACGTTGCCTCCGCATTGGAATGAACAGGAGGCAGTACCTTCCATGCGAAACTATAAAAAGTCTCTCACGGTCGCGGCCACCCCGGAACAGGTCTTCGAAGCACTGACGAAAGGGTTCGAACACTGGTGGACCACACCTGATCAGCCGATCCGGAAAGAGGGCGACCGGGCCAAGTTCACCTTTCCGCCGGGCCGGTCGTACTGGACTTTCGAAGCCAGGCGGCTTGTTCCCGGAAAACTGGTCGAGTTGGAATGCGTCGAGGCGCTGCACCTGCATGAAGGCAAGCCCAAGGAGATCGAGACAGAATGGCTCGGCACGCGGACGATCTGGACCATCTCGCCCGAAGAAAACGGCGCGCGAGTTCGTTTCGAACATGTGGGGCTTTCACCAAGCCTTCTTTGTTACGAGGTATGCGAGGCCGGATGGGACAGGTTTTTTGTCGACAGCTTAAAGGCCTATCTCGACACCGGTACGGGTATGCCGCACCGCCCACCGGTTTGAGTTTCGGCCGTAAGGACAATGGAAACTGGCTGTTTGGCAGTGAACAACGTTGACCAGATGACTATGGGGCTGCTCGAAGCGGCAGGTATCGGTTCGGGCATGCGCGTGCTTGATATCGGCTGCGGCACCGGCGCGGTGTCATTCATGGCGGCCGAACGGGTCGGATCGCACGGTCAGGTGATCGGTCTTGATCGGGACGCAGGCGCATTGCAATTGGCACGCGCCAGACGGGCCGAGTTGGGTTTGCGCAACGTCACATTCTCTGAAGGAGGTTTTGACGCGACTGGAATCAGGGACGAGACCTGCGACGCCACTATCGGACGGCGTGTGCTGATGTATCAGCGAGATCCCGTGGCAGCGGTAAGCAGCCTTGCCCGCGTCCTCAAGCCGGGTGGTCGCGCCGTGTTCCATGAGCATGACCTGGCCACAATCGAACAGGTCGGAGCGCCTTGGCCGCTGCATGATCGGGTCCGTGGCTGGCTTCGCGATATGCTGTTGGCCGAAGGCGCCGACATCCACATGGGCAGCCATATGCACGCCGTTCTTTCGGAAGCGGGACTGGAGGTGGAAGCGATCCGTGCCGAAGCGAACCTTTTGACACCCTCGTCTCGCTATCCGGTTGCTTCGATTGTCCGCGCGGCGCTTCCGCGCATTGAACGATACTCGATTGCATCGAAGACTGACATCGACATCGATGCCCTTGAAGACCGGCTTGCCAACGAGCGGCGGCAGTCCCGTCCAACCTGTGTTTGGGAAATCGTTTATTGCGCCCAGGCCCGGAAACGACGTTCTGCTTGATGGCCTGAAAGGTGGGGTCGCAACCTAGTGGCCCTTATACGCGACTCTGGGTTCCTCTCAAAGCCGGGCGACTTTTTGCTTAGATAATACGCTGTTCCAGTTCAGATGGATCCGAGACTTCGACGTACCAGAAATCACGGGCCTCTGGGGGCAGCTTGTCGAGCACCCGCTGGAAATTACGCGCGTTTTTGTGCCGCCGCAATGCCCAGGCGGCCGCTTGGATGGCATTATCGGGAGTGAGGTTGTGATGTTTTCGGACGGCCTTGACTTCTTCGACAAGAGAGGCGCGGTCACCAAACGGAAGCGGTTGATCCGAGATGTCCCAATCCTTCACGAAAATCGCCCGGGGAACGCACGGGAGCACACTGGCGAAATCTAGCTCCTCCTGGGCGGTTAAGCGCCCTCGAAACACCTGAAATACCACATCAAGTGCGGTATATGTGTTGTTGTCAGAATCCAGGTACATTCTTCATCGCACAAACACCATTGTTCACTTAATGCTCTCATCAAGGTTGTCTGTTTGATACGAAGGAATCGTCTTATGATTCAGGGAAGCTGTTGCTGTGGGGCGGTAAGATTTGAGCTTTCGTCCGAGCCGTCGATGATGGGCACCTGTCATTGCTCGCGCTGCCGCAAGGTTGGCGCCAGCGTCATCGTCTTCGTGAAGAAGGAAGACCTGAACTGGCTGCAGGTAAAGGAGCATGTGGCGACCTATCGGCCCGCTCCGCCCTACAAGTACGCGCGGTGCTTCTGCAGGTTCTGTGGCACGTCGCTTGGGGAAATCCTCTCGGACGATAACAGTTTTCCGATTGCCGCGAATGCTCTGGATACGGAGTTCGGCGTCAGAAACCAGTTTCACGAATTCGTCTTTGAAAAACCGGACTGGTATGAGATTTGCGATGACGCCCCGCAGTCTGATGGCCATCCACCGTCATAGTCTGGATCGAGTCAGGGCGCGCCCTCAACGAGCGTCATGAGCTTCTCGAATGCCTGGGTCCAGCCGCTTTCGCCCGCTGATCCCTCGGGCACACCGATATGGATCATTGTCATGCGTGTCTTGCCGTCCGCTTCCGCCAGGTCCACAATGACGTCCGTCACGTCCGGCGTACCCTCGGGCATTCCCATGCTGGAGGGCGGAATGAGGATGCCGTCGGCATCACACATGCTCTCGGTATAGACCAGGCGGGTGGGCGCCGTGACCTCTTTGTAGACGCCGATGAACCACATGGACATGGTCCGGTCGGGCGTCTTCATCTCCATGCAGATCTTGCGCTGCCCGCCAACGACGACATCCATTTCCGCAAATGGCACGGTCATGCCCATCGGGCCATACCATTGTTTGAAGAGCGCCGGATCGGTCCACATATTCCAGACCGCATCGATTGACGCCGCAAGCTCGCGTTCGATGCGAACCCATCTTTGAACTTCATTCATCGGAAATCTCCCCGATTTGCTTCAGGACGTCGGCCATGGCATCGAACCTTGCCGCCCAGATATGACGGTATTGTTCTGTCCATTCGGCGATGGCCTCCAGCGGTCTTGCATCCATCCTGCAAGGTCGAAACTGAGCGTTCTTACCGCGTGAGATGAAGCCTGCGTCTTCCAGAACCCGGATATGCTTCGATACGGCCGGCAAACTCATTGCGAACGGTTCGGCCAGTTCGTTCACGGTCGCCTCGCCCTGTGCTAACCTCGCAAGTATGGCTCGCCGTGTCGGATTGGCGAGGGCCGAGAAAGCCGCATCAAGCTTGGTCTGGTCAGTCATACGTACTTTATTAAACCAGTAGGTTAATAAATCAACTGGTAAAATAAGAAATTCGGAGTGACCGGCCTTGGCAACAGGCGTCACGCAGCAACGCAATCCCCACCGAACGGGCCGAATTGAAGCCGTTGGCCATAAGAAGGCCAACGGCAAGATCTCAGAGCAGCCGGACCGACATGCCGCCATCGGCGACGAGTGGCGTCCCGGTTACGAAACTCGCCCGGTCCGATAACAAGTAGAGTGCAGATTGGGCAATCTCCTTTGGCTCGGCAAGGCGTTTTACCGGATGCAGGCCGGCGATGAATGCATGCGTGTCGGGATCGTCGCCAGCCATCGCCGTCATCGTTCCCCCGGGAAGCACGGCGTTGACGCGAACCCCATCCCCGGCATGTTCCGATGCCAGCGCCTGTGTGAAGCCGATCATCCCTGCCTTGGATGCGGCATAGGCGGCCATCCCCGGCATGCCACCATTGCTGAACCCGACGAATGAGCTGGTAAAGACTATCGACCCTTTTCCTTGCGCGGCCATGACCGGGATCTGGGCTTTCGCCGCGTAGAACGCGCTGGTCAGGTTCGCAGCGATTACCGCGTCCCAGTTCGCCGTGCTCATCGTGGAGACCGGGCCCATGTCGCCCATGATGCCCGCATTGTTGAAGGCACCATCGACCGCGCCGTATTTGTCCAGCGCAAGCGCCACCAGCGCCTTCGAGTGAGCTTCGTCAGTGACATCCCCGGCAAGGCAGGTTGCCCTGCCATTGCTTTGAGTGATCTGCCCGACCAGCTGGTCCAGTTCGGCCTGCCGCCGCGCACCGAGGATGACGTTGGCGCCTTCGGCGGCAAAGAGCAGCGCCGCGGCTGCCCCGATGCCATTGCTTGCGCCGGTGACAATGACGGTCTTGTTCTTCAGTTCCATGATCATGCCTTTCAACTTATTTGCATGACCATGGGTCTATCGGGCCGACCGCCGGCCAATCGACCCGTTTCTTGCTACTGGCACGGGTGTGGGACCCAATGCGCAAGAACCGGGTCGTGGGGTGCTGAGGATCGGGCGGGCACGAGACGATGGCGGGCGGCCAGCGCGGGGCCGCCTGCGCCACGGCCCTGCCGGGCTTTCCCGGCTCGCCCTAACTGGCTGGACTTAAATCCAAAGCCCGGTGCGGTATGCCTCGCACGGTATCGAGATAGGCTTTGAGGCTTTCGACGACGAAGCGGTCCCAGCTGGCCTCGCAGACCTCGTGGCTGTGGAGATTGGGCGCAAGACGCACATGTTCGAAGCGGACCACGGCACTGTTCTCGGTACGAGAGATGTTCCAGATCGCGCGAGTGCCGAGCCATTCGGTCTCGGTTCCTCTGGGCTCGCCTTCGTGTAGGTGCAGGGCCTCGACACGTTCCAACTCCACCAGTTTGCCGGGGACAAACCGATGGTATGTCCTAACCGCGTAGGCAATGACCTCGCGAGGGTAGCGAAAGCCCTTCAGGCGCAGCATGCCGGACGGAATGTTCATTCATTGCCTTTAGTCGTCGTCGAAACGCCAGACAACTTGGCAATACCGGATCAACAGATCTCGTGCTTTGAAGGCCAGGGCCACTGCTTGATTGTCTTCGCTGCGGACCTGCACAAACTGCATCGTTGATCGCAGCGCTGCCTCGTACATGGCCTCAGCGTCAATCGCATCACTCTTGCTGCTTTTCACAAACGGTTTGATATATTTGGGCGCGATCAAACGAAACGTATGTCCGAGGGCTGCAAATTCTCGCCCCCAATAGTGGCTCTCGGAACAAGCCTCCATGGCAATGGTGCACGTCGGTAGTGTAGCAACGAACAATAGAAGGTTGTTGAGTCTGAGTTGTTTGCGAAAACTACTTCGCCCGAGGAACTTGCACCCGTGAAGCTGAAACACATTTTTCGCCAGATCTATGCCAACAAGCTCCAAGTCCGCCATTTTGCTAACCACTTGGTGGAATCCATCTCCAAAACCTATCAGATGAGAGATCAGGGGATGTCCATTCCATCAGATACCTATACAATATCACAAGATGCGGCATGCTGCTCGAATGATAGTGAAGCGCAGGAAGCGGACGTTGCTAAGCGTGGCGGTGGGCCCATTGCGGGGTTTCGTGATTTACTGCAATTGATCCAAACCGGAGTTCCGTCTCGACAGTATCGTTTTGTAACGTCCAAGCTATCCAGTTCTGTTAGCTACTCGCTTAATCTATCCCCACTACAATAGGTTTGGCTTTCACCTCTTCCAACATCGACAAAACTTCGGCTTTCCAACCCGCTTTGATCTTCAAAGCCAATTGAGACGGTGGTCGGTGGTCGGGCACAAGGGTTGCATACTCGTATCTTAGCGGTTTTTCGAACGGTAAGAATACAACCTTTCCATTAGACAGGTTCAGCTCTTGTTCAGTGGCAACGGTCAATGGGTCCATGATCGAATAACACTGTCCTGAACTCACAAAGGGTATCAAGGGAAGAAAGTACTGACAGGTCACCGTTGGATTGTAATTCGCGGATACATCCTGAAACTCTTGCCGAATTTTGCGCTGAAACGGGTGCGCGGCATGCAATCCCCCCATCGGGGCTCCGTCAAGATCGGAAATGGAAACGGTCATGCGCGAAGCAAGCGGGCTGTCACGATCAACGGCGCAAAAACAATCTGCCTGGATCAGTTCTGTTGAATACTGAGGCTCTTTCCCGGCCGAATACTCGAAGTCAGCGAAGCCGAAATCAATATTCTGCGTGCCCGCAAGCTCCATGATCTGAGGCGAACTGCGCGTAGATAATGTGATACGTATCTCGGGGTTCTCGCCGACCGATTGGCTGATGAAACGCGGGAAAAGAAAGGCGGACGGGCCTGGCATTGTCGCGATATTCAGGCTGCCGGAATGCCCCTTGATCAATCCTTCCATCGTGCTGGAAATTGTCGCAAGGCGGTCCAGAATGCCTGCGGTTTCGGCCAAAAGGTAATGTGCTTCGGGGACAGGTACCAATCGCCGTCCCTTTCGCTCGAACAGTGTCAGGCCAAGGGTCTTTTCAAGATTTTTCAAGGCCAGACTGATCGCAGGCTGGGTGCGGTTCAGTTTCCTGGCGGTTTGAGAGATGGAGCCGGTCTCCATCACCTCACGGAAAACGGTCAGTTGCGTAAGGTTCATGAGTCATGTATAAGCTAAACTATAGTTTTGTGAAATATAATAAATTTGTCTTTATGCAATTTGCCTCTACGCTTGCAGGATCGAAATTCGGCCAAACCGAATCTGACCATCCAAAAAGGGAGATGATGATGAAATTTGTGAAATGCTTGACCGGACTGGCTCTGGCGGGCGCGCTTGCCGCCCCTGCGCTGGCGCAGGACCCAACGTTTTTCCGCATCGGGACCGGTGGTGCAGGCGGAACCTACTTCCCTATCGGAGGTACCATCGCAAACGGTATCTCCGCCCCTCCGGGCTCGCGCCCCTGTGAAGAAGGCGGCCAGTGCGGTGTTCCGGGCCTGATTGCAATCGCACAATCCACCACCGCTTCGGTCTTCAACAACGCCGCTGTTCAGAACGGAGAGCTTGAGGCCGGTCTGGCCGCTGCAGACGTCACCCGTTCGATGTATCTGGGGGAAGGCAAGTTCGAAGGCAAGCCGCATCCCAAGCTGCGCATTGTGGCAAACTTGTTCCCGGAGGATCTGCATCTGGTTCTGCCTGCAGGACAGACGATCAATGATCTGGGCGATCTGGAAGGCAAGCGTGTAGGTATCGCGCAAGCCGGTTCCGGTACACAAGTTGCCGTGCTGCAGATGCTGGATGCCTGGGGCGTAAACCGGGACAATATGGATGAGGCCGAGCTGAATAACAGCCAGAGCGCAGAGCGTTTGGCGGATGGTCAACTGGACGCCTATTTCTATGCCGCAGGTTGGCCCGTTGCGGCGATGGTTCAACTGTCATCGACCAAGGGCATGAACTTGCATTCCTTCAGCGACGAAGATCTGGCGAAGATCAACGAGATCATCCCGGCCTATATCCCCTCGGTCATTCCGGGTGGCATCTATGATGGGATCGACACCGAAACCAAGACCCCTGCGGTTAGCGCGATGCTGGTTGTCTCTTCGGACCTGTCCGAAGATCTGGTCTATCAGCTGACCAAGGCGCTTTGGAATGACAACACGCGCAAACTGCTGGACAACGGCCATGCCAAAGGCAAGCAAATCACACCTGATACGGCACTGGACGGCGTAGAGGCACTGGGTGTTCCGCTGCACCCGGGGGCCGAGAAGTTCTACAAAGAAGCAGGCCTACTTTAACCTACCACTCACAAAACTGACCTGCAGACGCGATGCCTCAATGGGGGCATCGCACTGTCAAAATGCACCAATATGACAGGGAGGCCATCATGTCCGAGACCCAGCAACCTGATGACCGCGAACTGACGGCCGAAGAACTAGCTGCAATTGAGGAACAGTTCGACGAAGGTGCCGCTGTACGTGAAGTTTCGCCCACCACGGGCAAGGTATTGCGCGTCGTCGCCCTGATCTTTGCGTTCTACGAGTTTTTCACCGCCGGGTTCGGCCTGCCTGCGGACCATTGGCACATGGGTATCTACTTGGCCCTGCTGTTCATCCTGGTTTATGCCACCATCCCTATTTTCGGCGCCAAGAGCCTTTATGCACTCAAGGTCAGCCGATTTCGCATTGGGAATGTCCCTCTTTACGATTTGGTTTTCATGGCGCTTGGAATCGTTGCTGCGCTTTATGTTGGCGTTGCATGGCGCGGCATTCCCTTTCTTGGGATCGAGGAACAGACATTCCGCATGGGTAACCCCAACACCTACGATGTGATATTGGGTGTGATCATCATCCTGCTGGTACTGGACATCGCGCGCCGCACTTTGGGCTGGGTGCTGCCGCTGATCATCTGCGTCTTTATCTCATATGCCCTGCTTGGGCCGTACTTCCCCGGCTTGTTGCAGCATCCCGGTGTAAACTTCAAAACCTTCGTGTCGTCGATGTACTTTCCGCAGGAAGGCATCTATGGCGTCACGCTTTGGGTCGTTTCGACTATCGTCTTCCATTTCGTTTTGTTTGGTGTGATCGCGCAGCGCACCGGGTTGGGAAAGTTGTTTATCGACAATGCCACCATTCTGGCGGGTCGCTATACAGGTGGTCCGGCCAAGGTGTCGGTCGTATCATCGGCTTTCTTTGGAACGATCTCAGGGTCCTCGGTCGCCAACACGGTTTCAACCGGCGCGCTGACCATCCCGAACATGAAACGCCTGGGCTACCCCGGCCATTTCGCGGGCGGGGTCGAGGCTGCTTCCTCGGCGGGCGGCCAGATCACGCCGCCCATCATGGGGGCCGCGGCCTTTATCATGGCCGAATTCCTGGAGGTGCCTTACACCACTATTGTCATTGCTGCGATCTTCCCAGCGCTTCTGCACTATATTGGCGTCTTCGCGGTTGTGCACTTGATGGCGCGCAAGCTGAACCTGAAGGGTCTGACAAAGGAACAATTGCCGCAACTCAAGGCTGTCTGGGCTGAAGGTTGGGCTAATATCGTGCCCTTGATTGGCCTGCTGGTGGTGCTGTTTACCGGTTACACGCCATTCATGTCTGCCTTCTGCGGCATATCGCTGGCGGTGATCGCGGGTATGTCGCGTATCAAGCAGCCACCAACGCTGATTTACGCGGCGGCGTTTCTGGCCTTTGTGTTATGGAAGTTCTCGGATGGCGGGTTCGACCTGACAATGACCGCGATACTCTGCGCGCTGTCTGTGACTGCCACACTGAACCCGCAAAAACGTATCGAAGTGCCCGAGATGCTAGCTGCTGTCGAACTGGGCGTAAAATACTCGCTGGCGGTGGGTGCCGCTGCCGCCGCTGTGGGTATCGTTGTGGGTGTGATTAACACCACTGGTATCGGCTTTCGTATCGGATTTATGGTCACGCAAGGGGCAGGTAATCTGGCGGCGGATCTTTATAATATGATCTCGTTCGGCAGCTTCCAGCTGTTTGCAATCGAAGACCTGCAACTGTTCATCTCCCTGATCTTCATCGCTGTCGTCTGCATTTTGATGGGGGCGGGTATTCCAACCACCGCGCTTTACATCATGCTGGTTTCTGTCGCGCAGCCCGCGCTGGCCCAGTTGGGTGTTCCGCCCATCGCAAGCCACCTGTTCGTGCTCTACTACGGCGTGGTGTCCGAAATTACGCCTCCGGTCTGTACATCGGCTTATGCGGCGGCTGCGATCGCCAACTCAAATCCGTTCCGCACCGGGCTGTCCGCGTTTACGCTCGGGTTGGGCAAGGTGATAGCGCCGATGGCATTCGTCTATGCACCGGTTTTGTTGTTCGTATCCTCCACCGGGTTCGATTTTTGGGAGTTCACATACACTGCGGCAAGCTGCATAGCGGGGGTCATCGCCCTGTCCGCGGCGGTCGTCGGTTATTGGCTGCAACCGCTCAACGTATTGTCTCGTATTCTGATGGCTTTTGCCGGGATCATCTTCGTAGCGCCCACGATAACGGCTGACCTGATCGCGCTGGCAGTAGCGTCACCCGTGATCGTTACGCAGTTGATCGCCCGCACCCGAACTCAAGCAACGGCCTGACATGTCTGAACGTGTAACCATTATCGGCGCCGGGATCGTCGGCATCTGCTGCGCCCTGTCATTGCAGGAACGTGGCAAAACCGTGCGGTTGATTGACCGGGGAGAGCCCGGGCAGGAGACCTCATTCGGCAATGCAGGTGTGGTGTCTCCCTGGTCGATCATTCCCCAGGCCGTTCCCGGCATTTGGAAGAAACTTCCTCAAATGCTGTTGGATCCGAAAAGCGCGTTGTCGGTCCGGACATCCTTCTGGCCGAAGATGATCCCGTGGGGGCTGCGCTTTCTGGGTAAGTCCAGCGAAAAGACTGTGCGCGAAGTTTCGGATGCGATGGAGATTTTGTGCCGTCCGTCCATTGATCTTTATCGTCGGCACTTGCAAGGCACTGGGCACGAGAACCTGATCGTCGACAGCTACTACATTCACGCGTTCCGCAATCCGGAAGAGGCCAACCTAGACGGGCTTGGCTATCTGATCCGTCGGGAAAAAGGTGGTGAGTTGGAGCGTGTTGACGGTACTGAACTACGGCGCCTGGAACCTGCACTGTCCAATGAGTTCAAGGCTGCAATCGTGATCAAAGGCCAAGCGCGCGCAACTTCACCGGGGCGTTTAGGCGCTGTTCTGGCCGAAAAAGCGCGTACCCAAGGTGCCGAATTCGTGCGGACCGAAGTCACCAAGATTAGTCGCGCCGGGGAAAGCGGATGGCAGATTTCCACGTCGCAAGATTCGTTGCACGCGCACCATGTTGTACTTGCCGCCGGGGTGTGGTCTGCCGACCTGCTGAAACCCCTCGGACTACCGGTACCGCTTGTGGCTGAGCGGGGGTATCATATCGAGTTCCCGAGCCCTTCGGCTGTGCTGAACAATTCCGTCATGGATGTGGATGCAAAGATCGTCGCAAGTTCGATGTTGGGCGGACTGAGGGTTGCCGGCACGGCCGAGTTTGGCAGCGTAGACGCACCAGCCAACCCGCGAAAAGAAAAGATACTGACCGATCAGGCCAAATCTTTGGTGCCGGACCTTGATACAGGTGGGGCGAAGTTCTGGATGGGACGGCGCCCCTCATTTCCTGACAGCCTGCCTGCGATTGGGCCGCTCAATGGCAAAGACGGGCTCTACGTTGCGTTCGGGCATTCTCACTACGGCCTGATGATGGCACCGAAAACGGGGGAACTAGTGGCGGATCTCGTGTCTGACCGCAGTCCAAATATCAGTTTGGACCCATTCTCGCTGGCCCGATTTTAGATCTCTAAGTCAAAAGGACCCAAGTACCATGCCAATTTACGAAGGTGGTCAAAACATCTGCGGGGCTTCGATCGGGGTTTTGTGCCTTGAAAGCTATTTCCCCAAACCGCCCGGACACATCAAGAATCCGTCCAGCCTTCCGTTTCCCGTGCTCTACGAAATGATCGACGGCATCACCGTCCCGACCCTGCTGAACAACCCATCGCCTGAGTTGCTTGCCCCCTTTGTTGAGGGCGCAAAACGCCTTGAGGCCGAGGGCGTTCGCGCCATTACGGGAAGTTGCGGGTTTCTGGCTTTGTTCCAAAAGGAACTCGCCGCAGCCGTTTCCGTGCCTGTCTTTGCATCGAGCCTGATTCAGGTGCCCCTCGCCTTCCATATGACCGGAGCCAAGGCCCCGGTGGGCGTGCTGACTGCAAATGCGTCAGCCTTGACGCCAAAGCATTTCGAAGGCGTCGGAGCCGCCGGTATACCCGTCGCGGTGCAAGGATTGGAGGACACCAGCGAATTCGCTGAGGTGATCTTGCGGAATACACGGACCCGCATGGACACCGATGTGATCGAGGCCGAAGTCCTTGAAGCAGCACGGCGACTAAAACACCAAACACCGGAAATCAGGTCGCTGGTACTGGAGTGCACCGATTTGCCGCCATATGCCGCGCGTCTTCAGGAAGAGCTGCAGCTTCCCGTTTTTGACCTTACGACATTAGCACAAATGGCGCATTCTGTAGCGGTCCGGGTACCTTACTCTGGAATGATGCCATGGCAACGCTGACTGCGTCGTGCTTTTAGTGGCGAGAAATGAATTGGATCACCGTTTCGTCAAAAGACGAATGCGCCCGATTCTGGGCTCCGGTTCTGAAGGTGTAGACGCCCGCGCTGGCCTCGGTGTGCCATTTTAGGTTTGCAAACAACCTGAATGGAGGCGTTTATGGAAGATATTAGTATGATTGGCCTGGATTTGGCGAAGAACGTTTTCCAGGTGCACGGAGCGGATGGATCAGGTCATCCTGTTTTTCGGAAGAAATTGCGCAGGGGTCAGGTCCTTGAGTTCTTCGCAAAGCTGCCGCGTTGCGTGGTTGTAATGGAGGCCTGTGCCACTGCGCATTATTGGCCGCGCAAGATCAGTCGCTTGAGTCACGAAGTCAAGCTGATCCATCCGGCCTACGTGAATCCATTCGTCAAATGTCAAAAGAACGATACGGCCGATGCGGAAGCGATCTGCGAAGCCGCGAGTAGACCAACTATGCGCTTTGTTGCCGTGAAAAGTGAAGAGATCCAGGCGTCCGCAATGGTTCTGCGGGCCCGGGAGTTGCTGGTTCGGCAGCGGACGTTCGCTGAAATCTGCTGAACGGCAGAGTTGCGGACCCAAGCCGCCCTCTGATGGTATCGCTTGAATGTCTGCGTTACATTGGAGCGGTCGTCGCCTAGAACAGCTTGCAATTCTATTGCGACAGAAACCCGAATAGTGGATGTCCATGTCCGACACAATCCTTGCTGCTGAACCAACTATCCGCCTTATTGCCTTCTTATCCGTCCTGGCGGCGATGGCACTTTGGGAAGTGGCCGCACCCCGGCGAAGACGGGATATTCCGCGCGTTATCCGATGGACAAACAACCTTGCGCTCGTGGTGCTCGACACCGCCATCCTGCGGCTGACCTTTCCAATCCTCGCAGTTGGTCTCGCAGCTATGTCCGAGGATCGCGGATGGGGGCTCTTCAACAACATCGAGGCGCCGGTTTGGGTTGCCATCGTGGCCTCCATGCTGCTTCTCGATCTCGCAATCTACCTTCAGCATGTGATGTTCCACGCCGTACCGGGGCTTTGGCGTCTGCACCGGATGCATCACGCCGACCTCGATTTTGACGCGACCACTGGCTTGCGTTTCCATCCGGTGGAAATTCTCATCTCGATGGGGATCAAGCTGGCGGTTGTAGCAACCTTGGGGCCGCCCGCTGTCGCCGTGCTCCTGTTCGAGGTGATCGTGAACGCTACTGCGCTCTTCAATCACGCAAACATTGACTTGCCGCGTCCGGTGGATCGAATACTTAGATGGATCGTCGTCACTCCAGACATGCACCGAGTCCACCATTCCGTTGATCCAAGCGAGACCAACTCGAACTTTGGGTTTAATCTACCGTGGTGGGACCGACTTCTAGGCACTTACGTTGCGCAACCCGAGATGGGGCATAAGGGCATGGAAATCGGCATCGAGCAGTTTCGCACACGCCGAGACCTCTGGCTCGACCGAATGCTGATTCAGCCGCTGCGCGGCCCGGCGAGCGGAGGTGCCCTCGACACCCCGAGCCAACGGAAGCGATCTTCATCTGTCTCGTCCGGGCAAACCAAGCTTGGCACTGACCAAATAGACCAATAGCGTTGAGACTGTAGCGCGTGGCGTCTGTCCCGCTGATCCCCAGGGCGTCGCGGGCTGGTTTCGCAACCGCGAACTTACGCCCCGACGGATCGTGCATGAAAGCGGAATGTTGTCGATCTTGTTGCAGCGCGGCCTCGCCGGTCTCGGTCTGCCTGCGACCTGCATTGTTGCCCTCAAGGCGCACAAGAGCTTGTCGGCACGGCTCAACAAGTCTGACGCCACCTATGCCGAAGGATTGGCGCAGCTCGCCCGAACCGGCTGGTTCACTGCGGTGCATATCCGCAGCGAAGAGGTCGACCGGCTGCGATGCCTTGTCGGTGCCCTTGAAAGGCTGATCCGGCAGCGCAAGGACCTCGAAGGTCACATCCGTGGCGTCCTCAAAACCTTCGGCATCCGTATGATCGGTATTGGCCATTCTCCATCGAATTTGGGTCGATGGCACCGTATTCCGGCTCGACGCTGCACTGAACATGGACTGATCGTCTGTTAATCCACCTGTTGCCTGCCTGATAGCAGGCCTTCGAGGTCTCGCAGGGACGTGGTTCCGATGATGTCGTGGTCTGGACCGTCGCTGAATCTAGTCATGCACGCCTATGAGATGGGCACATCGGAAATACATCGAACCAGCATCATGTTGGCAGCCGTCGCGCTGACCACGACCCGAAGCATGTACCCCAAGGATCTCAATCGAAGGCCGTGACAGAAAGCAGAGCGGACACTAACAAGGTAAAGTTACACCGCCATGGCGGATCAATCATGCTACGCAAAACAGCTTGACTGGGACGGCTCCGTTACCGAAGTCCTGACCCTAATGGCTTCGCAGAGGTGAGTGCGAGTTGGCCGCATTACATTTACCCAAATGCTCATTGATCCTTGTCAAGATTTGCGTGGGCAAGAAGTGGTACAGTCACTGGTAATTAAGGGGGTGCTCATGGAAGAGTTGGTTGAATTCGGAAGATCATTCGTCCAGGCCATGCGTAAGCGCAGGGGCCTTGGAAGTGTTGATGAAATGTATGCTGAAAACGCACAGTCGATAGAGGCAGTTGTGCCTCCAGTTCGCCAATTCCGCGTTACAAAGGGTCGAGAAGCCATAAAGGGAAAAAGAGGGGATTGGTTGGCATCGCACGAAATTCAAGAACTAGACGTGGATGGCCCCTACGTCCACCCACCCAACCGCTTTGGAGTGCGCTTCAGGGCTGAAGTGGTTCAGAAGGCTACGGGTGAGCGTATGACCCTGCGCGAGATCGCAATGTATTCGGTGGCAGAAGGCAAGATTGTGCTGGAAGAGTTCTTCATGCTGCCTAAGTAAGAAGAGCGACTAACAACATCGTCTATTTGTTGGTTTAATCAGTGCGCATGGCTCTTGGGCGAATTGAAATTCCGGACGGAGGTCGGGAATGCAACACAGAACAGTGGCATATTATGTAGGAGTTGATGCTGACGACGCGTCGATTTTGGAATGCGCTGAAACTGCCCGTATTCAGAACGGCCACTTGATTTGTGTAATGATCGCGGCTTTACCTAACCTGCCTTACTTAAAGTATGGATCAAACAGGTTCGTTGAGGGGGGTCTTCCCTCAAACTGGTTGGATGTTCTTAACGCGCAAAATGCCGCCTTGATGTCCCGCGCCACTGAAGTTGAAGCGTTTCTGGTCGAGCAGGGCGTACCGGCAAATGTAATCGCCTTTATGGGATCTGGAGCAGAGTTACAGCATCTTGTGGCAGGACAAGCAAATTGCTCTGATATCGCTTTTCTAGACGCTGAGTTGCGAAAAGACCCCGATTTATTTCACAAGATCGCGTGCGGAGTGTTGTTTCATTCGCCGGTCCCCCTGATGATCAATGGAGATCCGTTTGCCCAACGCGACTGCATTTTTTTGGCATGGAATGATAGCCTGCCTTCGTCTAGGGCTGCGCATTTAGCTTTACCCTATTTTCTGGCGGCCAACGAAGTTGTGATTGGGTGTTTTGATTTGCCGTCGCCTGATGACGTAAAAGATCAAGTGCCCGGAACTGACATTGCTGGATGGCTCAGCCATCACGGTTGCAACGCGACCGTGTCGCAGTTCCCATGTGGTGGGGCTTCGATCGAACACTGCATTCAAGAACGCGCAAGAGAATTGGGGGCCGACCTCGTTGCTATGGGCGCTTATGGGCATTCTCATTTGCGTGAGTCAGTTTTTGGGGGAACGACGCAAGCAATGTTAGAGCAGACGAGGTTGCCAGTGCTTTTCGGACACTGATTAAACGAACCGGCGACTGTGATTTGCTGGGAGCCATAGCTAAAAATGTTCACCTGCAGATGCGGGAGCAGCCAGTTGTTATTAGGAAATCGCTTGAGATTGATGCTGGTTTGCCCGACTGTTTCAGCCAAGGAAATCTATTACAATTGACGTCAGTTCGTCCCAGTCAGTAAATTCCCGTGCCCCATCTTGTGGATCGATTTTTCGACCTAGCAAGACAACGTGCTTAAGGACCTCCCTCTCAAAATACCCGTAGTTCTCGGGCCTCACCGCGCCTGCGATCAACGCCGTCGCATTCGGTTCAAAACCTGTTCGCATAAACATTTCGTTGAGATAGTCGCGTGCTTCTTCTCGACCTGACGCGAAAGAAGCTTTTAGACCAACGGAAAGCACGAGAGACTTTCGTTTAGTTAGGGCATCTCTGTTTGAAGTGACAAAAGCCTCGAATGACTCGGGGTGCCTACGTTCGTGGACAGGGGCCAGAAGAACAACCTTGACCACACCGTCAAGCGATACGTGGCCAGAGAAATCATCGGTATTGATCAGGTTTGTTTTGAAACCGGCATTCTTCGCGACATTACAGATGAAACGCGCAATCTTTGCTGTGTGGCCTTCGACGGTAGCGAAGGCGATGAGTACGGTCATTCCGATCCTCCCAAAATCGGCCTGAATAGATTTTTTATTATGAGTAAGTGGCGAGCGTTGCCCTTGATCTCCATCAAAGGCGTTTCTTGGGAGCATATCGGGATAGTTGTGGTACGTAATTGCTGTCCAAGCGGAGAATGATTTTGAGGAAGTTCGCGACGACAGCTATTTCCAAGAGAACTTGCTTGTTTCGGCTGACAATTTTGAAACTAGCAAGGCCAAATGGTCCGTTTTGCTATCTTAAGGAAAAGGTCAAGGCAGCGGTGAAAATTGTAAAACTGATACACCACACCGAGAACTTCACCTGTTGGCGCGCGGGCAGGTTTCTGAGCAATCTAATCATAGTCAAACCTTTCAGACAAAATCCGGTAGGACGCGGTGCCCCGTGCGATTAGATGATCTTCGACGACGTCCATCATGGCAGGGGGGCCGCAGAGAACATAAAGCCAGCTTTCAAATTGCTTAGAAGATAAATTGCGGTCCAATAGGGGACCGTCGACCAAACCTGTTTCTCCGCGCCAATCCTTTGGCGGTTCGGATAGAACAAATACTGTATCTTCCTTGGATAACTCCTGGCGATAAGCAATCTGTTCCACGACCCGGTTGCCATAGATAAGCTTGATATCCTGCCGTGTCCCACTCGCCCTTGTCTGACGCAAAATGCTCAGCATCGGCGCGATCCCGACGCCACCTGCGATCAGTACAATGCCTTTCTCAGGACGGTGGTCGATCGACAGATTTCCGTATGGGGCGTCCAGATAGACCGGGGTTTGCGGAGCGATCTTTCCGAGGCCGCATGTGAAATCCCCAAGCTCCTTGATCATGAATGAAACTTCGGGTCCTTCGGCCGGTGCAGAACTAATCGAGAATGGGTTCTCGTGTAGCGAGAAGGCACTGTGGCCGACATTTAGCCAAGCAAACTGCCCTGCTTTGAAGGTCAGTCCGTTGTGACCATCGGGCTTGACGCGCAACTCCCATTGCCTCGGTGTTAGTCGACACACAGAAGTGACGTGCCACGGCCTTTTCCTCTGACACAAAGGACGAACGAGATAGACATACAGTGAAGCTCCAACTGCAATACTGGTCAGGGCAAGCCAGAGATACGTCAATAGCGGATGCCCACCGTAGCGCCCAGCATATACCGTGTGGTGCAATAGCAGGCAGGCAATCACCAAGGCTCCCAGCCCGTGTAAGAGGCGCCATGTCTCGTATTTGTAATCAAGGGATTTACGGGCAATTGCCGGGGCGACCAGAATGAACAGTAAAAAATAAGCGCCGATGCCAGATACCAGCGCAGAAAAGTCGGTCGTAATCGTAAGTTGGTGTGTTTCATCCCACGGGCGGCGTCCGCCAGAAGGCGTTCCCTGATACAGCAGCGGGTGTATAAGCGCAAAGCCGAGTGCGGTACGCGCCATCAACTGATGCACCCGCATGGTCACATCCATACCCAAACTACAAGAGATGAACCGGAACCGCCCAGACAGGACGAACTCCACCAGGATTATTGAAAATGCAAGCATTCCAAGCCCGGACCCGAGATCTTGATGAAATGGTCGCGGTGGCCATCCCAAGGACCAAGAAAAACCCAAGGGAGCCAAGATCAGCAAAACGTAAATCAGCGCCAGATACGGCCATTTCATACGGCTTTGTTCCACTGTGCTAAAGGTAGGCAACTCGGGCTCATTCAGGATAAACGCTAAGCTGACCTGGGACTCCGATCAAGCCTACTGAGATTGGTCTTAATTTCAGCACGACATGGCAAGTTTGTTGGCTGACGGTTCTTGTTTCTGTTGGCTCAGCCGGTTCGTGCGATTTGGCAAAAGCTGAAGCTGCATGCTTGCGCAAGATCAAGGTTCTTAACCGCGTTTTCTGTCATAATGTTACGCGCGCGAAATCCGACCAAAGGAGGAGGTTCAAAAAATGTTAGAAGACAAAAAGTCCCCGCAACTTTTCACTGGAACGCATCCGCTCTCAGACAATTTTCGACGTGAAATGGAAACCCTGATGTCGCGTTTTTTTGGAGCAAGATCACCTTTCCTACCAATGGAAACGGCTGCGCAACGCACGGGTTTTCCGTCTCTTGATATGACGGGTGCAATTTCACCGGCGATTGATATCCAAGAAACGGATTCTGCGATTGTTCTTACGGCTGAATTGCCGGGGCTCGAAGAGGATGACGTCGAAATTGAAGTCAAGGACCGCAGGCTAATCCTGCGCGGTCAGAAGAAGATTGCGCATGATGAAACGGGCGATCTGCGTGTCAGCGAAAGAAGCTATGGCAGCTTTTCTAGAGCCATGACGCTGCCAGACACCGTGGAAATCGACAAGGTTTCAGCAACATTCGACAAAGGCGTTTTGCATATCGAAATGCCGAAGACTAAGCCTCGGGATCCAAGTCGTAAGATAAAGGTATCGTCGAAATAGACGGCCTGCTGGTTCGCAGCTGTCCTTAAACATGACAGCACTGAGGGCCGATCATCGGTCGGCCTTTTCGAGTTGCGGACCTATAAGTGTTATTGGTTGAATCCGGGCAGACATCGTAAGTGTTTGCAATTATGCTGTTTCTGAGCACTCGTACGTGGCCATACGTTCGGTGTTGCAGCGTGGTAGAATGTCTTCACGCGATTGGATAGGCTTAGTGCTGATCCTGCTGTTCGCTAAACCGTCCGCCAGACTTGTCGAGGCGCTGTTACCCGACAGAGGTGCAGAGTTAACTAGATCTCTAGATCCTCTCATTCCTGGGATCCTAGAAATAGCTGTGGAAACAACAAAAGCTAAAGTCGAACAAATTGTAAGGGCCGAAGTGGCACACCTTCGGTCATGTATGGGGACATCTCAGCCAAACGGAATCGACTTTGTGGGGGGACAACGTTGAGACTGCTGTGTCCGAAGCGCGCTCGTACATAGACAAGATGAAACTGTTCAGCAGGTCCGATTTAGAGATATCCAGTATCAAGGGTATGTACCATATCCTCGGTCATCTTGATTGGCTGCTCTACCGGTGTAGCCAAGATTATCGGATAATCGAGTTGCCGAAGGACCGGCGTTTGAAACGGCTTGCTTCGATGATAGTTCCAGAAACTGACAGTTACTTGGAAACCGACTATCCAGAGAAACGTGAAAACACGCTGAACCGTGTTCGCCGTTTTCTACGACGGAAAAGGAAGCTTCGCAGAGACTTGCTCATTTCCGACGTTGCGACTGACAGCCTGCCAGACGGAGTGGTATCGGCTCGGTTGCGTGCTCTCAGATGGTTGCATTGAGTGTCTTATCACCTTTGGCAGAATTCTCAGGCATATGAACGTATCGGAAGGAGCATCATCTGTGGACGCAGGTGGTGAGGTCAATGTCGAGATGGCGCAATTGGATGTTCGCCTGGATTAGATTTGGCGCGTGCTCAAACTCTATTCCAATGAAACGCCAAAGTTCTTACTGGAGTGAATAAAATGAGCAAGGTCAAAGAAGTTTCCTTGGGATACTGTTTAATTGAATCTTCATCAGAGGTAGGGAATTGGAGGAGCATATGCAGTTTTTTCTAGGAATTTTATTGGCTTTGTTCACCACGGCACCTGCACTGGCGCAGGACGTCAATGTCAGTGCCGGAAGTGATTTGTACCGGAAGTATTGCTGGCAATGCCATGGTTTCGAAGCAACTGGGGATGGGCCGATGGCCGAAATGCTTGCTATTCGAACACCCGACCTCACCAAGCTGGCGAGTGAAAACGATGGAGTGTTTCCTATAGGCCGAATAGCTGAACAGATTGATGGTCGTTCACAATTGCTCGCCCATGGGGGCGAAATGCCAATCTTTGGTGCGGTGTTTGAGACAGACCAACAAATCGCGTTAGCTTTGCCTAATGGGCAACCAATGATGGTAGGCCTGCCGTTGGCGAATTTGCTCGCCTTTCTTGAATCGATCCAGGCTGAATAGTCACTGACTAATCTGCTAATCTGTATCAGCCGTGTGTTTGATAGACATGAGAGTCAATGGCGGCCCTACCACTTCGAAGGCCACAGTACTGGCTAAGGTAAAGGCCAAGATGGACGCGGCCCAATTCGGAAATTGCTCTCCGGCTACAAGGGCCATTCCAACCGCGACACCGGCCTGCGGCAGCAACGCGGGACCATACCAGGGGGCCTGACGGCGAGGCAGGCCCCCAATTCTTGCCCCGCAATAGCCCCCAACTAGGCGGGACACTATGCGCAGGATCAGGAAAAGTGCACCGACCCAGCCCATCAAGCCAAAGGCTTCAATATTCAACGTTGCGCCAGCCAGCAGGAAGAAAAGGATCATAAATGGCCACTGAATGTGCTCGATTTCATGAAAAGCACGGTCATGATGGCGGGCCAGATTCCCGATAACTGCGCCCACAACCATGCCTGTTAAAAGGAACGAAACTTCCAGCCATAATGAAAGACCTGCTGTAAGAAAGACGATTCCCACCGCTTCGGCTTGCATTGGCTCCCCCGGGTTTAAGCGACCAGTTAGGTAAGCGGACGGTACGCCTAGTGCTGCACCCAATAAAATGGCGCCCCCAAAATCCCACATCGCCGTGATCGTGACCGTGGCCAAACCGTCATAATGACCGGCCAGAACCAAGGCGATGCTGAAAACGATCAGACCCCAAGCGTCATCAATTGCGACAACGCCCTTTAAGGTCTCGGTGAAGCTGTTGGACACTCCAGATTGTTTGATTACGTCAGTCATGGCGGCCGGAGCCGTAGCTGTGGCAATTGCCGCCAGCACCAACGCTAACCCGAAGGGTACGCCAACTGCAGTTAGTCCAGCCGACACGATAAGAAAGGTCGCAATTACAATCGATATCGAAATCGTCAGAATGGCACGGCCATGCCGAACCAGGTTCTCTCGGGTTAAAGATCCTCCAAGAAGAAACGCGACCATCGTCAAGGCCACAATGGATACCTCGTCGAACCAAATGGCAACGTCGAGTGGGATCAACCCCATCCCGGCGTTCCCTGCGATCAGACCGAGGAAAAGTAAGGTTGTAACACGAGGAAGATGCGTGGCCCTGCCAAGCTGGTCGGCCGCCAATCCGGCAAGGAAGAGGACACCAAGGGTAATCAGAAAGCCGGCAACGTGCATAGAAAACCAAGCGTTAAGTTCATGTCTAGACTACTCTAACTCCAACTCCGCCTACTAGGGTCAGGATGCATTGATTTCCCGAGCGCTGCGTGATTCACGGCGCCGAAAACAGAGCGGTGACATGAGCAGTCTTTTCTGGCTGACCGACGCACAGATGGCGCGTCTGAAACCCTACTTTCCAAAGTCGCACGGTAAGCCAAGGGTCGACGACCGGCGGATTCTGAGCGGGATAATTTTCATCAACCGCAATGGGTTAAGGTGGCGCGACGCTCCTGAAGCCTATGGTCCACACAAGACGCTTTATAGCCGTTGGAAGCGCTGGAGCGAAAAGGGCATATTCGCGCGGATGTCCCAAGGTCTTCCTCTCGGCCATCGCGCTCGCAGCCGTCGTCATCTACTGGTTATGAATCCTGACCCTAGGAACCGATGTCGGAGAGATTGCGAGTGTCCCGTCGCAGCTTTAGCCGAAGGTCCTAAAAATAAGGGATATTGATCTGTATTAAGGCGAAAGCGCGCCGCAGGTGGCAAAATAGCTCATTCAGAAAATGCGGAGGAATTTTTGATGCCGACAAAGAAATCCAACACAAATAGCCCGACCTCACTTTTGGATGTTTTCAAGCAAATGCAGCCGCCCATTTCTGGCAATCCGGCCTTCGGTGCCCAGATCGAACAATTTTGGGACGCGCAAGAGAAATTGCTCGAAGAAACCGAGGCCTTTGCGCAGCATTGGTTCGAACGGCGTCATGAGGCGGTCCGGACGGCTCTAAAAGCTGCACGCAATGTGTCTTCCGCGAACCCGTCCGATCCTTCTAAAGCCTTTCAGAGCATGGCGGAGTGGCAGCGCCATTCGGCGGAGCGGTTGGTTGCTGACGCTCAGGAATGGTTCGAAACCGTGTCCCGTTGTGCATCTTATGTCGCTGAAACCGAAGCTGAAGCTGTTGAGAAAACAGTTGATGATGTTGTAGCCGCTACAAACGGCGCGGGGAAATCTTCAAAGTCTGAGCCTGTGTAGGTTTCCTGCTGCCGAGGAACCAAACTGGAATCATTGGAGCAGTAGATAGGAGGTCAAATGTACAAGAATATCCTGATCCCGGTTGCTCTGGACCAAGAATACGACACACAAGCGTCGTTTGAAGCCGCGCGCCAATTGGCTGATGCGGACGCTGTATTCACTGTGATACACGTCCAAGAGCCAATTCCGGCGTATGTAGGGTCTCAGATTCCCAGCGAAGTACTTGCCAATACGCGGCATGAAATCCTGGAAAACCTGCATCAAACTGCTTCTGAAATTCCAGGCGCGAAGGCTCGGCTCATCTCTGGGCACGCGGGTAGGGCTATTGTAGACTTCGCAAATGAGAGCGACGCGGATTGCATCGTCTTGGTTTCGCACAAGCCTGGTTTTGAGGACATATTCTTAGGTTCCACTGCGAACAGAGTCGTGCATCACGCAAGGTGTTCGGTTCACGTAATTCGTTGATCCAAGGTTAGCGACACAACCATATAACTGTATTCTACCGTAGGCTACATCCTATCATCCCGAACCAAACGCCATCTCCATTTTTGTATCGATAACCAAAAATGGAGTTGGGAAATGTCACAGTTTCGGAAACTGATTTCTCTTAGAGGAACGTATCCCTCCACTACAGCATCTACTCAAGATCTCTTTTTGCGTGCAGCTGACTTCGCAAGACGCAAAGACCACCCACTGTGGATCGATGTGAATGGCGTTTCGAATGCATACGTTGCATTTGAGCAGGCTCTTGAAGTTGCATTGATAAATGCAGCCTGCGAGACAAATGAAACTAGCCCAGAGAGATTACGCAAATTCTTCGGCGATTTCGTTTCGAAATTTGCCTTGGCTTGCCCTCGCGGGGAAGAGTTTTTGCCCGACATCGCTCGCGTCCTTTTTAAAGATAGCGAACTTAAAAATTCATTGGCTGCAACAGCTATATTGAAAGTTTGCGGCCGCGATTGCCAATTTCAGGAAGACTTTCATAGCGCCGGGCGCCAAGTCTATGGGGGCTATGATCCGCAGTTCGGACAGTGACGCAAGCGATGCAGTCTCTGGAACTACCTGCAAGTTACGTCGATTTATGGGTCACAATTTTATTGAAGCCGTTACTAGTGCGTTTCCAGACGGTTCAAAAGGGCTGAACCGCCTCGGTTTTCCCGGAGACCGATTACTCTGTTTCAGGCGACTTTATCGGACTCATTGCACTGTTCATAGAATGTCTCCTCGGCTTCTACTGGCGAGATGTTTCCGATGGGTTGCAGCAGGCGGCGGTTGTTGAACCAGTCGACTCATTTGAGGGTTTCCCATTCGACAGCATCGGCGGTTTTCCACAGCCCTAATCGGTGGATGCCCTCGGCTTTGAACAGGCCGATGATCGTCTCCGCCAGAGCATTGTCGTAACTGTCGCCGGCGCTGCCGACCGAGGGCCCGATCCCTGCCTCGGCCAGCCGCTCGGTATAGCGGATCGACACATATTGGCTGCCCCGGTCGCTGTGATGGATGAGATCGTCACCTAGTCGCCGTTCATAGAGCGCCTGTTCGAGGGCATCCAACCCGAACAGGGTCTGCGGGGAACGTGACGCTCGCCAGCCAACGATCCGGTTGGCGAAGGTGTCGATTACGATGGCCACATAGACAAATCCCTGCCAGGTCGAGACATAGGTGAAGTCACTGACCCGGAGCGTGTTTGGGGCCGGTGCCCGGAATTGCCGGTTCACCTTGCCGCGCGGGCATGGCAGCGCCTTGCCCGGCCGCGTTGTTTTCTGGGCCTTGCCGCGAACAACGCCCTGTATGCCCAACTGTCGCATCAGCCGTTCCACCGTGCAGCGTTCCACATCGAAGCTTTCGCGGCGCATCTGATGCCAGACCATGCGCACCCCGTAGACCTTGAAGTTCTGATCCCACACCCTGTGCACTTCGCACCGCAGGACGGCATCCCGTTTGGCGCGATCAGATGCACGATCCGGATCACGGACAACGGCCAGATGGTCGTAGAAGGTCGAAGGGGCGATCGGCAAAACCCGGCAGATCGGCTCGACCCAATACTCGGCCCGGTGATCGCCCCCACTCGGGACATTGCGTCCCGCAATGCCCAGCCGGGCAGTGGATAAACCCGATCATCGTTTCAGTGGGCGGTCGAGCTCAGCCTGAGCAAGATACGCGCTGGCCTTTTTTAGGATCTCATTGGCCTGAAGCAGCTCCCGCACTTCGCGTTCCAGTTCCTTGATCCTGGTCCGCTCTTCCGACGTCACACCATCCCGGCGGCCAAGGTCAGTTTCCTCCTGCTGAACCCAACGCCGCAATGTGTCCCGGCCACAGCCGATCTTCGGCGCAATCGCCTTGATCGCTGCCGCCTGACTCTCATAGCTGCCTTGATTGTTGAGCACCATCCGCACGGCCCTTGCGCGCGTCTCAGGTGAATGGCGGTTCGCTCTGTTGTCTCTTTCCATGGCTCCAATCCTTCCTCGATTTGGAGCCTCCGGAAAACCCGGAGCGGTTCAACGGTCGGCTAGTCGAATTGTAGAACGGAGCAAGGTGCCGACGGATACCAGACAGCTTGACGAACCGGTCTATACCTCGAAGAATATGGTCTTGCGGAACATGATCCTCAATCGAGAACTCGTAGAACTGTGACCCTTGTGTTTGCTGCCTTGGCCCCTTCATCGCTCATTCTCCCGTTCAGTACGGAAACTGAATCAGCGACTTGTGCGTCAATCAACGAAGAGTTTTTCGCCAGAATAAGCCCAAAACCTACACTTTAGGTTCAGTGATTAAGAGTTCGTTGCGATGTTCCCTTCCATCCTTAATTACAAAACGGATGACCGACGGGACAAAACTAGATTCAGTTAGGTTTTACACAATCCAGAATTTTCTGAGCAGCTAACTGAACCGACTTTCTCAACCGCATGAACTCTGAGTTCGCAGCCAGCCGGGCCTTTAGCTCAGCGTCCCCAAGTAGTCGGTTAATCGCATTCTCCAGCTGCTCCGGCGTCCAATCCCACCGATTCAACCTGAGCCCGACACTGGTTTCAACTGCTCGCTGGGCGTTATCGTGCCCGTCCCAGCAATAGGGGAGGATCAGCGAAGGGGCCCCGAAATACAACGCTTCGCAAAAGCTGTTGTTACCACCGTGGTGAATAAATAGATCGCATTGTTCAACCACGGAAGGCTGCGGGAACCATTCCTGCAGATGAACATTGTCTGGTACTCTGGAATAGGCATCGATCTGGGCCCCGACATTGACCAGAAACCTCATGTCCATTGTCTTGAATACGTCGAACAGGCTTTCAAAGAATGTGACATCCATAGCACCCAGGCTACCAAAACTCACATACACCAGAGGCCCGTCGTTACGGGGCATCTGAGGTACACGGTAGGGACCTTCTTGGCGTACGCAGCCTTCGAGAAAGGTGAATTGTCCAGGACTCAGCGCCTGATCACGATCGTGGCGAATTATCGATGGCGCCAAAAGAAGGTTTTGATGCGGCGATGTTTCTAGGAACTCACCATTAGGCAATAGCTCAAGTCCCCGATCCTGGCGAAATTTGTTGTAGCGAGCATGAATTGGGCAAAGGGTCTCCAGGTACTGGTCCCGGAATGCCGCGCACCCGGCCACGTCAGATGCCGGCAGGCCGGACAGGTACGGCGGTAGGCAGTTGTCTGGCAACTCGGTTTCCGCGCAAGAAATGACCCTGACCCATGGGCGCTCGGATCGTACGATGGCTGGGAACATGATGACGTTGTCGAGAACGACGACATCCGGGTTGATCCGCTCTAGCGCCGTTTCCAACCCCTGCTCAACCGATTCCGCAGTCTCGACGATTGCGCTCCAAACGGGCTCTACATAGGTGGCCAGTTGGTCAGTTGGGAGCATGCTAAAATGCGGTAGGTGATGACTCAGGAATTCCTGCCAATAGGTCTGGGTTTCCTCTTCTGTCAACTTTGATTGAACTGGGACGGCGAACTCGTCAAAACCGTAATCTGCGAATACGCCACCAAAGCCACCGTGGGTCAGGAAAACGGGGAGTGCGCCCATTGCGCGAAGCTCCTGAGCGATCCCCACACAATTCAGTGCAGCCCCAAAACTAGCTTCAGGGAAAAAAGCGATTAAAGGTGCTTCCTCGCGGTTCATCATTCACTCATCGGATTGACCCACGGGTCGCTTGGACAAGCGCTGGCGCGCCACGATTGGCGACGCTGGGTCTTTGGTTCATTGAAAGCCGCAAATGAACCCTCATCTGATCCGCCGCAAGATCGAAATGACCCTGCTCGATGAAATCAAGTATGCGCAGATGTTCCTCAAGCGCCTGCCTCATCCGAAAGTCGATCATACCGAACGATCCGCCTGGCAGGTGGCGCAACCCATGATGGGCAATGAGAGCAGAAGCTAGATACTGGTTGCCGGACGAACGAGCGATAAGCTTGTGAAAGGCAAGATCCGCGTCTTGGAATTCCTGGCTGTTGAAGGAGTTTTCCGACTGCGCCAGAAGCGCTTCGGTTTGGGTGCGGACCAGATCGGCGCGCTTGGTGTCCAACTTGAAACCGTCGGACAGAATGGCCTGCGGTTCCAGTATTAGACGAAATTCGTAGCTCTCAATCCGTCCTGAACGGTCTCCGGGCATGCGAGTGAACACCCAGGATTGGCCTTCGGCTTTCTGAATCACGCCTTGGGCTAGGAGAGCTTCGAGCGCACGCTGTGCAGCGCTGCGGGAAACTGAATATCGCCGGATCAGGTCTGTGACATTGATGGCGCCGTCCAGGCGTCGGGCTCCGCGATCTCGTAGGATGTCACCAGCGAGATCGGCACCTGCTCCAACCGAATGCTGGTTGAGTATCGAATGCCCCTTTTCGGGTTCGCATTCTAGGACAAACCCACCTTCTGCCGCTTTGCGTGCCATCCCCTCTTTTTCCAGTAGCCTCAATGCGGATCTAACTGGAGTGCGAGAGACGCTGCACGAATCAGCAAGGGTTTTTTCCACCAGCCTGTCGCCCTGATGCAGGTCGAGATCCATCGCAACGTCCAGTATTTTTTGAGCAAGTTTCAAGTGTTTGCTTGGCGACATAACAAGGCGGCTTTCGTCATACTTAATTAATATACAATAAAAACGGTACTTTAAATGTCTTCACCGGGCCACACAAAAATGATTCAAAAAATTGTTGAGTTTTATTTAATCAAAAAATACCGTGATTGCATCACATATCTCGCCCCAGAAGCGAGCGCGGATGTCAAGGGAGGAAGACATGACCAGCAAGTTCACCAATTCGTTCCGTTTGCCATTTGCTTGGCTCACAGCCGGGGCGGTTTGCGCTCTCAGCGTATTCGCCGGAGCGGCCCAAGCAGAAAAAATCGTGATCTCGAACTGGGACGGTTACATGCCGCCGGACCTGCTGGAGAATTTCACCAAGGAAACCGGAATCGAGGCCGAGCTTTCGGTGCATGGCACCAACGAAGAAATCATGGGCAAAGTCGTAGCCGGTGGGGGCAAGGGCTATGACGTTCTTTTCGTCTCGTCGCCATTTGCCGAAGCATTAAACAACTTGGGGCTGGTGGCTGCTATCGACCACGATAAGGTTCCGAATGCGGCCAACTTGTATGACGAAGCTAAAGAACTGGCTCATGATCCGGGCAACAACTATTCAATGCCATACGCTTGGGGCACGACGGGCTTATGCTACCGGTCAGACCTGATGGCAGAGCCGACTTCGTGGAATGATCTGCTCAAACCCTATGATGACCTGAAAGGCAAAGTAACAATGCTTTCGACGGATCGTTGGCTGATGGGGGCTGCCGCGCTAGCCCTCGGAAAGTCGCTGAACGATACGTCGGATGAGACGTTGGCGGCTGCAAAGGACCTGCTGGTTGCGGCGAAGCAGGATCTGCTGGCCTACGACGATGCAACTTTTTATCTGAAGTTGGTATCGGGCGAGGCAACGATGGTTCACGCCTGGGATGGCTGGTGTAACTACGGCATCGGTGAGAACGCAGACATCAAGTATACGATCCCATCAGAAGGATCGGATCTGTGGGTAGATGCGCTAGTTATCACGGATGCATCTGAAAACAAAGACGCGGCGCATGCCTTTGTGAACTATGTCTTGGGCGCGGATGTCGGTGTCTGGGTTGCCAGTAATATCCTTTACAAAACGCCGAACAAGGCTGCGATGGAGGCGCTGGACCCGTCCTTGATAGAAACCTTCCCGAACATGGGAATGTCGCCTGCAGACCTTACCAAGTACGAGCAGTTGCGCGATCTCGGCAACGGCCAGAAACCCTTTGCACGTACTGTGACCGAAATTATGGCCGCACAATAAGTGATCAAACCCTGAGCAAAACCCGACCCGAACAAAGGGTCGGGCCGATACGATATCACTCCACAGATTGCCAAGTATATGACCAATCGACTGAAATCGGTGATCTTGCTGGGGCCGGGCCTGGGTTGGCTTGCACTTCTTATGGTGGTGCCGTGTGGTCTTATTTTTACCTATGCGTTCTTTGAACGCGGTATCTATGGCGGCATCGACTACGTCTTTACGTTTGAAAATTTTGTGCGGGCCGCCGACCCACTATACCTCGGAATCTTCCTGCGCTCGGCCAAGATTGCATTTCTGGCCACCATAATCGCGATCCTCATCGCCTATCCGGCGGCCTATGCCATCACGCTGGCGCCGCGCCGTTGGCAGACCGGCTTGCTGATCTTGGTGATCCTGCCGTTCTGGTCCAACTACCTAATCCGCACTTACGCCTGGATCGTGATGCTGAACCGCGAGGGCTTGATCAATAATACTCTCCAGGGGGCAGGCTTGATCGATGAGCCGCTGTCTCTGCTATATAACAATTTCGCGGTGATCGTTGGACTTGTCTACAACTACACACCCTTTGTGGTTCTGGCGATCTATTCATCGCTGAGCCGCATAAATGTCGAAACCATAGAAGCCTCGGAAGATCTTGGAGCGCCCGCTTGGATCACTTTCTACCGGGTGATACTGCCACAGACCGTTCCCGGCATCGCGGCAGGTGGTGTTTTTGTTTTTGTGCTGTCGATCGGCAATTTCATAACGCCCGATTTGCTTGGTGGCGGGCGACTTCAGATGGTTGGAAACCTGATCTATGACCAGTTCCTGAGCGCCCGCGACTGGCCGTTCGGAGCAACGCTGTCGATGTTCCTGATTGCGATTATGATGGGGCTTTTGTTCGCACAGGCGGTATTGGCCAATCGTGCAGCGGGACAGAGAGGGCAGGACTGATGCGGGGCCGATCCAACATGGGCCTGAAGCTGCACCTGGTATTGTTTTATACCTTTCTCTATGTGCCGATCCTTGTGCTCATGGCGCTAAGCTTTAACCGGGCCGGACTTCCAACTGTATGGACCGGGTTTTCGTTGGAATGGTACGGCAAGTTGTTTGCCGCGGATCCAATACTGTCGGCGGCGCGCAACACGCTAATCGTGGCCTTAATCTCGACCGTTCTGGCGACAATAATCGGCACGCTTTTGGCGGTCGGTGTCGAGACACGGCGTAATTCTTCGGTTCTAGACGCGGTTCTGTTCGCGCCGATGATCATCCCGGACATAGTTTTGGCCATCGCGCTGTTGTCCTTTTTCACTCTGCTCAACATGACGCTCGGGCTTCATTCGATCATTCTGAGCCATGTCGTGTTCAACATTGCGTTCGTTGTCGCCGTGGTGCGAACGCGGATGCGCAATTTCGACCATTCGATACTTGAGGCCAGTGCCGACCTTGGGGCCAGCGAATTCACCACCTTTCGTCGCATTCTGCTGCCCGCCATCGCGCCGGGGGTTATCGCCGGGGCGCTGTTGTCTTTCACCCTGTCTGTGGACGAATTCATTATTGCCTTTTTCACCGCCGGTGCCGGGCAATCCTCGACCACATTGCCGATGCAGATTTACGCAATGATCCGCTTTGGCGTAACGCCGGAAATCAATGCGATGGCTACCATCGTCATGTTTGTATCGTTCACGCTGGTCTTCTTCGCGCAGCGTGCCGACAAAGAGGTTTTCAGCCGATGAGCCAAGCGATTCAACTCAGGAATATAACCAAGAGATACGGTTTGGTGACTGCGATTGACAACGTTTCGCTGGATATTCGCGACAACGAATTTTTTGCACTTCTGGGCCCATCGGGTTGCGGCAAGACCACACTGCTGCGGACGCTGGCCGGGTTCGAAACACCACAGGAAGGACAGGTAATCGTTGCCGGGCAGGACGTGACAAACATACGCCCCAGCAGGCGGCCCCTGAACCTGATGTTCCAGTCCTATGCCTTGTTTCCGCACATGAGCGTCGAAAAAAACATCGCCTATGGGTTAGAAATGGAGAAATTGCCCAAGGACGAAATCGCCACGCGAGTGGCCGAGGTTCTGGAAAGTGCGAAGCTGTCGGGCTTTGCCGGGCGCAAGCCGGATCAGCTTTCCGGTGGGCAGCGACAGCGGGTTGCTTTGGCGCGCGCGCTGATCAAAAGGCCAAAGGTCCTGTTGCTGGATGAGCCCCTTTCAGCTCTGGACAAGAAACTGCGAGAAGAGATGCAGCTGGAGCTCAAACGGTTGCAGCACGAGGTAGGGATTACATTTCTGATTGTGACCCATGACCAGGAAGAGGCCTTGGTCATGGCCGACCGGATCGCTGTCTTGCATGACGGTAAGCTGGCGCAGGTCGGTACTCCTCACGAGCTCTACGAACAACCCGGATCGCGCTTTGTTGCAGATTTTATCGGCGTGATGAACTTTCTGGACGGAAACGCCGTCGACGGCGGTGTCGATGTCGACGGGGCGGGAATGCTGAGGGGTGTTTCCGAGCTGCGCGGTGCTGCCACAATTGCTGTGCGCCCGGAACGGGTCAACCTGATGCAGACCGCCCCTCAAGATGGACGCAACTGCCTTCCCGGCATTGTCGAAGAAGTCGCCTATCACGGGTCAGACCTGGGTGTGCATGTACGCGTTCGCGGCGGGAGGAGCATCCTTTCCGCCCGCGTGCCCGCCAGCCAAGCCGACCGTGAAAGTATCCAGCCGGGTCAGGATGTCCACTGCGTATGGGACGCCAAACATTCCCGCATCCTGCCCAACTGCTAAGCCAAATCTAACCGGAGACCTACAATGTCACAGAAAACCATCGCCTTCTTCCCCGAAGCTGCCTTTGGCCCTGCGCTGAATTCGGTTGGCATCGCGCAGGCCTGCGAGAAACTGGGCCATAAGGCCGTATTTCTAAGCGATCCCGGCTTTGTCGAGGTATATGAAGGTTATGGGTTTGAGGCGCATCCTGTTGCCCTGTCCGAGCCGATGGAACCCGAGGCGATGGCAAAGTTCTGGGAAGATTTCATCAACGGTCACATCCCAAATTTTCGCAAAAGCCCGATTGACCAGATCGATAACTACGTAAAGGATTGCTGGGAGGCGATCGTCGACAGCGCAAAATGGGCGCAAAAAGATCTGCCCGAGGTACTGGCAAAAATCAAACCAGATATGATCTGCGTGGATAATGTCATTATGTTCCCAGCCATCAAGCAGTTCGGCGTACCGTGGGTGCGGATCATCTCATGTTCCGAAAACGAAATCCCAGACCCGATTGTGCCGCCGCACTTATCGGGCTGCCGGGTGGATGACCGCGAGGGCATGGAGGCCTATGAGGCAAAGTTCCACGAGGTGATCAAGCCGATCCACGACGACTACAATGCGTTCCTGGCCAGATGCAACGAAGACGCCTATCCGATCGGAGAGTTTTTCGAAGCGTCGCCCACAATGAACCTTCTGCTTTATCCCGAGCCGGCAAAGTACGAACGGCAGAACCCACTGGACCCGAACAGGTTCCAGTATCTCGAAGGTTGCGTACGCGAAGAAGAACCCTTTGAGGTGCCAACGTTTAAGTCCAACAATGACAAACCACTTCTCTATATATCTTTCGGGTCGCTTGGTGCAGGTGACACCGACCTGCTAAAGAGGATCATTTCGACCATTTCCAAGTTGCCCTACCGGGCGCTCGTAAATGTCGGGGATTACATGGACGAATACACAGACATTCCCGACAACGTGCACATACAGAGCTGGTATCCCCAGCCTTCGGTAATTCCGCAGGTTGACGCGGTGATACATCATGGCGGTAACAACTCGTTCACCGAGTGCATGTATTTCGGTAAAGCAGCAATCATCATGCCCTATGTCTGGGACGGCCACGATAACGCCACTCGTGTTCAGGAAACAGGCCACGGATTCGGGTTTCACCGATACGACTGGACCGATGATGAATTGGCTTTTGCCCTCGACAAATGTATCAACGATCCAGGAATGCAGGCGAAGATGGCGGCAACCTCTGCTCACATGCAGTCACGGCATGGTCCGACCAAGGCAGCTGGCATTCTCGACGACATCCTGAAAGCCGCGGAATGAGCAGCGCCCCGCATCTTTCCGAAATCTCGACCCGCACCGACCTTACGGACTGGGGGTTACAGCCGGACATGATTGAAGGCCAGTCGCATTCATCGGGCTTGCTGGTTCACAAAGGCCCGGACAATCGGCCGGAGATCGGCGCATGGGTCTGTACTCCAGGCCGTTGGCGCCTAACGATCCCGCGTGACGAGTTTTGCTATTTTGTGCAGGGCCGTGCGCTGTATCAGTCGGATGCAGGCGAAAGCATCGAAGTTACGCCCGGAACGGCCGTACTATTCCCCGCCGGTTGGGTAGGGGAATGCACGGTCGTGGAAACATTGCGCAACACTTACTACCTAACGGATCGCGAACCTGAATCATGACCACGCCAAGTATGCAAAACCCGCTCCAGCAGACTGACCTTGTCGATTGGGGGGTAATCCCGACGATGATTGAAGGGCAATCCCGCACGTCGGGAAAGCTGATCCACAAGGGGCCTGACGGCCGGTCCGAATGCGGCCTTTGGGTCTGCACTCCCGGTAAGTGGGAATGTCACGTCACCAAGGACGAGTTCTGCCATTTTCTGGAAGGCCGCTGTACCTATGTCCATGAAAACGGAGAGGTAATTGAGATTACGCCCGATACGGCGGCCTTTTTTCCGCAGGACTGGAAAGGCGTATGCACTGTCCACGAGACGGTCAAGAAAGTGTACATGATCCGCTAACGGCGCAATGCCTGTTAAACAAGGGGGCTGCCCAATGCGTGACCCGTTCAAATCCAGCTACTACCTAAACCCTAGGCATGTCCTATTGGAGGGTAGTGGGACCACGCTAGTCAACCCGTCTACCTTGCAGCCCGTCGGGGTTTTTGGTGAACCGTCGCCGCAGATCGTGGACCAGGTTCTGGATCGGGTCAATGCGGCGCAAAGGAAATGGTCTGCAACGGACTGCAAGTCTCGCGCGCGGGTATTGCATCAGATCGCCAACGAGATCGAAAGCGGCGACATGACTGAGGTCGCCCGTTTGATGACATTGGAAACGGGCAAACCTTACCCTGAATCGATCGGCGAGATTGCGAATATCCCGCCGGTTTTCCGGTACTATGCCGAGATGGCGCGCAATGACGCGGGCAAGATCGCGGGCACCATGCAAACTGGATCTTTTCAGTATCAGACATACGAGCCCTACGGCGTGTCCGTGCATGTGGTTCCATATAATTTCCCCCTCATTCTTGGCTGCTGGTCGATGGCCGCATCACTTGCGGCAGGTAACGGTGTTGTGTTGAAAGCCTCACCCGCAGGAACTTTGTGCACGATGGCGTTCATGGAGTTTTTTCAGGCGCTGCCTCAAGACCTTATTGCTTGCCTGTCGGGCGGGGCAGACGTGGGTAAACAGTTGATTGCCAGCCCCAAAACCCATGTGGTCGCCTTTACAGGGTCCGTGCCGACAGGTCGTGCAGTCGCAGTGGCCGCAGCAGAGAGTCTAAAACCGGCAATTATCGAGGCTGGCGGGAGCGATCCACTTATCGTCAGTAAACACGCCGACATCGCGGTCGCTGCTGCCGGAGCAGTGACTGCTGCCTTTTTGCAGTCGGGTCAGGTTTGCACATCGTCTGAACGGATTTTTGTGGTCGATGATGTATATGACGATTTTGTCGACGAGTTCGTGGCCAGAACCCGGAAACTGCGCATCGGCGACGGCATGGGGGTGGCGGAAATTGGACCTCTGGCCTCCAAGGAAGCGCGAGATAAGGTCGTGCGGCTGGTGCGCGATGCAACGGAGAAAGGCGCGGTGGTTGAAGTAGGAGGCTGTATCCCGGATGATGCAGGGCCAGGTTGGTTTTTCGAACCAACGATCCTGACCGGCGTGACGGCGGACATGTTGCTAACTCAGGAAGAGGTCTTTGGGCCGGTCGCTTCGGTCATTCGGGTTAGCGACTTTGACCAAGCACTTGAACTGGCAAACGCGTCGCAGTTCGGCCTTGGCGGATGCCTGTTTACCAGCGACTTGGAGGAGGCATTTCAGGGGGTGAATGAACTACAGGTGGGGATGGTTTGGGTCAACAACCCGCTGGTGGACAACGATGCCTTGCCTTTTGGCGGTATCAAGAATTCTGGACTTGGACGCACGCTAGGCCTTCAGGGACTCGAGGCATTCAGGCGATCCAAGATGGTCGTGATCGACCCGAAGGCGAAGGAGGCGGACTGGTGGTATCCATATCCCGACGACTGGTTCTATTCAGATGACGTACAAGGCGGGAGAAAGCACACCGGCTAGGGTGATCGGTGCGACCTGATCGACTCTACAACGGATGATGAGCTAACGGCAGGTTTGTCCCGCCAACCGGAACTGCAATGTCTATTTTAGATTGTCCAGTTCGGGTAGTCCGCGGCCCTCCGGCACAAGCGGGCCAATGGCTGAAAAATCCGCAAGACATCTTCAGCGCTTTTCTACTGTGGGTCTGCCATCCGTCCCAATAAGGTCATTTATCTAAACAACCGGGGCATGTGTACTGTTTGTCCGTTAGATTAATAGTTCCTCTGACATTCGACATAGGCCAAATCCGGCTCCCGCAACCGGGTCGAATAATCTCAACACAGGCCGTTCAGACTACAATTGATCCACTCGATCAATTGCTTAACGTCCTCATCTCGTCAGCCTCATAACCCGAAAGTCAGTGGCTTCGGTCAACGGGACAACCAGGCAACAATCTGGTCCGTTTCCAGTCTCCTGCGCGTGCGTTGTGGCAATTGAATCACCAGTCCTCGGTTGGTTTGAAACGACTTGGTATGCGCAACGATCAGCTCGCCCGTGGCCAGGGCGTCTTCGATCAGGCACAGGTGTCCCATCAGTATTCCTGCGCCCGCCTTGGCTTCCTCTACGGCCAGACTGTAGAGGGAGAATTGAGCACCACCTTTGGCATTATACAGGTCATAGCCAGAGTGCTGGGCCCATTTGGTCCAATCTTCACTCCACACCAGATCGTGCAGCAACGGTAAATCCCGAAAACCGTTTGCGCGGCATATTTGGTCCTTAAGTGTCGGGGCACAAACCGGCACGATTTCGTCCGGGCAAACAACCACCTGATTTGCCGTGTCGTTCGGTGGAGCGAAGAAGATTGACAGGTCGAACAGTTCGCGCCCAAGGCTCGGCGGCGCTTCCAGCGCTGTGACGGAAAAACTGATGTCGGGAAAATGAGATCGGATCTGGCGTAGCCTTTTGGGGAGCCAGAGTTGAGCAATGGCCGGCAAGGCAGCGATATGAAAATCTGCATTGGGTTTAAGGTTGCGCAGCGCCTGGGTCGCGTCGGCCAATTGGTCAAAAGCCCGGGTAAATCCAGCAACCAGCGATTGCCCCTCGGGCGTGAGTTCTACGCCTTGTGCGTTGCGTCGGAAAAGGGGTGCACCGGCCCAGCCTTCCAGCGTTTTGATGTGTTGCGAGATGGCGCCCGGTGTGACGTTCAACTCTTCGGCCGCGGCGACAAAGCTGATGTGGCGCGCCGCCGCCTCGAAAGCGCGCATTGCGTTCAGTGGAGGCCCTTTGGGGCGCTTTGGGGAAACGCTCATCATCATAGCCTTAGTTTTTCTACGCCAAGAAATAACAATTCTGCTTTGCGAAGTCACGCAGCAGCGGCCACAGTGGAAGAAAAAGGAGGATGTCAGATGACACTTGCACATAGAGACTGGGTGCCCGCCGCAAGCGAAACGCTGGTTCAGAGTATCTCAACAAAGACAGCATCAGCATCGTCCGGCGACCTACTGGGCCGGATCGTGCATCTGGCAGAGAAAAACCGCCGCATTCACGAGAAAGAGTGTTTCAACCTCAACCCCGCGACAAATGTCATGAACCCCAAGGCCGAGGCGCTTTTGTCGTCGGGTATCGGATCCCGGCCATCGCTGGGCTATCCCGGTGACAAATATGAAATGGGGCTGGAAGCAATCGAAGAAATCGAAGTCATCGCGGCCGAGCTTTGCGCAGAGGTCTTTGATGCCCGGTTTGCAGAGGTTCGCGTGCCGTCGGGCGCAATTGCAAATCTTTATGGTTTCATGGCGACCTGTAAGCCAGGGGATACAATCATCGCTCCGCCTGCAACGATCGGCGGCCATGTGACCCATCATACTGCGGGCTGTGCAGGGCTGTTCGGGCTGCGCACGATCGAGGCTCCGGTAAACACAAAAGGTTACACCGTCGATCTGGACCAGCTGCGCGATCTGGCGCGGGTTGAGCGCCCCAAGCTGATTACGATCGGCGGAAGTCTGAACCTTTTTGAACACCCTGTTGCCGAGGTGCGGGCCATTGCGGACGAAGTTGGCGCGAAAGTCATGTTCGATGCCGCGCATCAGTGCGGGATAATCGCGGGGCGTGCATGGTCGAACCCGCTGAATGAGGGCGCGCATTTCATGACCATGAGCACCTATAAAAGCCTTGGTGGACCAGCAGGTGGATTGATCGTGTCGAATGATGTCGACATCGCCAAAGCATTGGATGCCATTGCTTTTCCCGGGATGACGGCCAATTTCGATGCCGCCAAAACGGCCGCGCTTGCGGTTACGATGCTGGATTGGATAGATTTTGGCCAGGTGTACGCAAACGAGATGATTGCACTGTCAAAAGCACTTGCCGCCGCGTTGGATGCGCGGGGCGTTCGCGTTTATGCGGGTGCGGAAGGCTTCACCAATTCGCATCAATTCGCAGTTCTGGCAGATCCCTATGGCGGAGGGCAGGCCGCATCAAAGAAACTTCGCGAAAGCGGGTTCCTTGCGTGCGGCATCGGATTGCCTGTCAAGCCGGTTGAAGGGGACTTGAATGGGTTGCGGATCGGCACTCCTGAATTGGTTCGCTGGGGCATGACCTCTCAAGATGCCGAGCGCCTCGCCGATTTGATCAGGCGAGGTCTGGACGGCGAGCCTGTTGCTTTGGAAGTCTCTGCCTGGCGCAGTGAATTCGACACGCTGCATTTCGTGAACTAGGCGCAAGCGGCCACCACAATCGCCCGGTCTGGTGGCTGCTCTTAACTGTTTTCCTGAATAATCGCCTCAATTCTGGCCAATGTAGCAGAGTTGACGGCGACACCTTTTTGACCTGCCGCAAGGCGACATGCACGGCGCCCATCTCCGGGCAGGTGCGCGCCGTCCTGATTTCTGATCGACGCGACCAAGTCCGAAATTGCGTTTGAAAACAGTCCATTTGACGAAACCGCAGGGTCAATAGCGATGAAGAACTGCCCGGTTTTCGGTGGACCCCCGACCGTCCCCGAGAACGGAGAGGCATGCAGCCCAAGTGTAGACCCCGTCAAAGCGGCCGCCATGATTTCAGTCAGCAAAGCGATACCCACACCTTTGTATCCGCCGGATGGGGCCATGCTTCCTTTCAGACCGACATTCGGGTCTGTTGTCGGGTTTCCATCCGGGTCCAGCGCCCAGCCGACCGGAATGGCTTTGCCTTCTCTGGCGTGTTTCATCACTTCGCTTTTGGCGATGGTGCTGGCGCTCTGGTCGATCAGCAACGCGGGTTGTCCGTCTGGACCCGTTACCGCAACAGAGAACGGGTTGGTGCCGACAACGGGCTTCGATCCACCCGAAGGAGCAATGGATGCAGGTGCATTGGTGAATCCAAGACCAACCAGGCCCGCCTGCGCCAGTCGATACGTGTGATAACCCAACACACCGCAATTGTAGCTGTTGGTGATCGCAAGAGCCGCGATGCCCTGTTCGCGTGCCGCCGTGGTTAATGCTTCGAAGCCCAGGTCAATGGCTGCATGTGCGAACCCGGTCGCAGCGTCTACACGGATAAGGCCGGGGCGCGGGGTTTCCAGCGTCGGTACTGCCTGACCGTCGACCTTCCCGCATTGTACATGTTCACAGTAAATCGGGATATAAGCCAGGCCGTGGCTGGCCACCCCATCCGCTTCGGTTGCCGCCGTGGCCACGGCCAGAGGGCGCGCGTTTTCTTCACTTGTGCCAGCGGCAACCAATGCGATGAAGGACAGCTTTTCGATTTCGGCAAGCGACAGGGTTTGGGTCTCGGTCATCTGATGATCCTTCAGTCATTGTCCGACAGGCCAGAACCAGCGCCAAGCAGTCGGGATTCTTCGGTTGCAGGGGCATATGTACGGTGCGCCATGGAGTCGAGGATCTGCCACACCTCTGCATTTGGAGCGGCACGGCTTTGCAGAGGACGACTGTTTTGAATGTGGCCGCCCTCAGTTATTTCAACATGATCAGCGCGGTCTAAATTGCAGTCTGCGCAGCTTAAATGAACACCATCAGTTATCGCAGCATACCCGTCAAAGGTGACTTTTACTGTCGTTCCCAGTTTTTTGGCCCCCGCAGCGACAAAGGGCAGCAACAGCAGTGGTGCCGCGAGATTTGAAATCGAAATGGTGCCTTGGGACAGGACGGTCGGTGAATCCGATATCGCAGCTCCGGTCATCAGGGGGCACAGGTCTTGTTGGCCAACCCATACTCCGTTCTGAAGCACAGGAATGTGGCGTTCCAGACAGGGCGCATATTCACGTTTGAGCAGTTGGGCCAGAATGGCGGGCCCGTCGAACCCTTGGGCGTTTAGCCACCGGGTGGCTTTCGCAGCCTCTTCCGCCACGCCCCAGGCATATCCGGCCCCACGAGTTGCGCGTTTGGCTGTTGCTTCGACTTCGTTCAATGAAAAGGTCATTGCGCAACCTCCGGATAAACCCACAAATCTGCGTTCGCGGTATTTAGCTCATCGGGGTAGGGGGCGCCGGCATACATGCAGATGCGGACCCAGCGATCTGAACGAGGGTCGAAATGCGTCGCGCCAAAGAAGGATAGTTTTGCGCGCAACATATCGATGGGCATCACGTTTGCGCCGATTGTGTTGTCATGGATCTCACCATATGGCGCGACACGGCTGATTTGTGCGCGGCGTACGGTGTGGCGGTGCTCAGGGTGGCGCATAAGAAACTCTGCTATCGGCGCATCATCCGGCCACTCTTGCAAAGCCTTGAAAGCCAGTGCCGCATCACGCGCGGGCGCGAGCGGTTGTTCATAGTCTGCAATCGGTTCTTCAAACCGTTCACCCAGTCGGGGTTCCAGTTTCTCTTCGGAAACGTACCATGCCCGCGCGCAGTTTTTCGGATCACTCCAATCAAGGTCCAGCGCCCAGTCAAAGCTTTGGCGGATCAAGTCGCGCACATCGGATACCCGCGTCGCTCCATCAATCACCTGTGCAGCCGCATTTGTGTCCGCCATGCAGCTAGACAGCCCGTCCACGACATCTCCGTAAGGCTCAAGGATCAGCGAGGCCAGCAACTCCTGGCCTTCTTCGCTGAGCGCAGTTTCCGACCATCGGATCATTCGATCCCACGGATGGTCTTGTGTCAGGTCGTCCGTAGCCAGAAATGCGCTGATTGAATTCAGGTCGTCCTTTAGCGCAGCGAGTTTTTCAACCTGTATCGGGTGTTCAGATTGCCACCACGTGATTGACTGTTTGCTGCGCGCGAAAACGTCGCGAAAGACACGCGCGTCTTTTTCGGTTGCTGTCTCAATTGACCGCACGCGCGAGATGGCCTCTTCCCGCGCCATGATCCAGTTGTTGAACAGAACGGGATGGTTCACGATGAACGGCGCCATTCCCAGTCCTGTGGAATTTCCGATGCCCAGCCAGCGTGCGATTTCAGGATTAAGCGCAGAGGTCTGATCCCCGCCTTTGACCTGCGCCATACATTGCACCAGATCGCGTACAAAAACTCGGGTCAGATAGACTGACAGCATTTCGATCTGGAAGGGACCACTGACCTCATTCCGGTCCGCCGTTTTCTCACGATCCGCAGCGCCGAATTTGCCCGACCCGTAAACAGCCGTGGTCCTCATCAGATAGCCGACCTGATAAATCTGTTCCAGGTCCGGTTGCTGGCCCGCAGCCAGACGATCCACCACATGAGCCCAGAGTCGCACGGAACGGTTGGCGCGTGACAGTGACAATTCGGTTTCGCTGACACGCCCTGCCTCTTGCAGCGGTACGTTCAGGGACAGGCGATCTATGTCTTCTGGCGTGGGGATGCCATCGAACAGCGCAAAGGTGGCGTCCCACGCTTCGGCAATAACCCGGTCTGACCGTTGATCGGCAGGCAGGTCATGGGCAAAGGCGACCAGCGAATAGGCGCGATCGGGGCCTTGCGCGGTATAGACCGCATGCCCGACACCTTTGTCGTCAATTTCAAATGCAGGGCGCGAAAATCTCCAGTTTTCATCGGCCATGCGGCGTGTCAGTTGCCGCATAAAGCTGAGCCGACATTGGTGTAGTGATCCCAGTCGTGACAGTCGCATGACCATAGCGGGGTCACGTCTGGCGATCTCTGTCTGCGCGTGTGGTTCCATTTGGTTACCTTTGTGGGACGAAGTTCTCGGCAAAGAACCGATACCAGTTCCTGCCCATGATCCCGGCCACTTCGTCATCGTTCAGGCCGGTCGCGCGTAACCCTTGTTCGATGTTTCCAAAGTCTCGGTTGTCCTGAAACCAGCCCGGCATTGGTGGAAACCCCGGGGCCGAGGCCGAGCCTTCGCCATAGTCGATTTCTTTTGTCCACCGCCCCACACGCATCCATTCAACGATGCTGTCAGGCTGATCCTGGCACAGGTCAGTGCCGATCCCCAGATGTTCGGCCCCATATTTGTCCGCAGTGCGGGCGATCATCTCGCAAAAGCTCTCCAGAGTGCAGTCGGACTTGTCCTTCAGGTGGTGAGGGTAGACCGAAAAACCCAGCATCCCACCGTTTTCAGTCACGGCGCGGATGACATCATCTCGCTTGTTGCGCAGGGCCGGGGACCATTCGTGCGGATTGGCATGCGTGATTGCGATGGGCCGGTCCGAAATCTCAGCCGCTTCGATTGTGGACCGGTCTGCCGAATGGCTCATATCCACCACAAGGCCCACGCGGTTCATCTCTTTGATCACCTGCTTGCCCATTCTGGTTATGCCGGTGTCTTCGGCCTCATAACAACCGGTCGCAAGCAGGGATTGGTTGTTATAGGTCAGTTGCATGAACCGCGCGCCCAAATCATGCAGAATTTCAACCAGCCCGATATCGTCTTCAATGGGCGACGGGTTCTGAAACCCGAAAAACACTGCGGTCCGGCCCGTTTTACGGGCTGAGTCTATATCGCTGGCCCACCGGCCCTTCATGATCAGATCTGGGTACTGCTCGAACCAACGGTTCCATTTCTCGAAATTCAGAACCGTTTCGCGAAAGTTCTCATGATAGGAGATGGTGACATGGATCGCGTCCACGCCCCCTTCGTGCAGCTGGCGGAAGATCTTCTCCGACCAGTTGGCATATTGCAGGCCGTCGATCCGCATCAGACCGGGCCTGCGCTGATATAGGCGGTTTTGACGGTTGTATAGAATTCGGCTGCCGCCTTGCCTTGTTCGCGCGGCCCGTACGAGCTGTCGCCCCGGCCACCGAATGGTACGTGGTAATCGGTGCCAGCGGTGGGCAGGTTAACCGTCACAACACCGGTGCGCGCGTTGCGGCGGAAATGGGTGGCGCGGGCCAATGATTTGGTCACGATGCCTGAGGTCAGGCCGAAATTGGTGTCGTTGACCACGCTCAGCGCCTCGTCATAGCTGCCGACCTTGATGACGGATGTAAGCGGTGCGAACATTTCTTCGCGGTTGATGCGCATGTCGTTGGTGGTGTTCAGGAACACGCCCGGCGACATGTAGAACCCGTCATGGGGCATCTCCAGGCGCTGACCGCCACAGGCCAGCTCGGCCCCTTCGGATTTGCCCAGGTCGACATAGGTGAGGTTTTCATTCAATTGCTGCTGACTGACGACGGGACCCATCTGCACGCCCGCTTCCAGCGCGTGACCCACTTTCATTGCCTGCGCACCGGCAACCAGTTTCTCGACAAAGGCATCATGGATGCCCGCGTGAACCACAAGACGCGACGAGGCGGTGCATTTCTGACCGGTGCCACCAAAGGCCCCGCCCAGAGCCAGCGTCACCGCCAGATCCAGATCGGCGTCGTCCATCACGGCCAGCGCGTTTTTGGACCCCATCTCCATTTGCACTTTGGTCAGGTTCTGGATTGCTGCGGCGGCGATACCTTTGCCTACGGGCACCGATCCGGTGAAGGAAATCGCATTGACCTTGGGGCTTTCCACCAGACGTTGCCCAACCGAACGGCCCGAGCCCATCACAAGGCTGAACAGACCTTTCGGGATATCCTGCCGTTCGATGATTTCAGTCAGGGCCACAGCCGAGGCGGGGGTGATGTTGGCGGGTTTCCACACAACCGCGTTGCCATAGCACAACGCCGGGGCAATCTTCCACGAGGCCGTTGCAGTGGGGAAGTTCCACGGGCTGATGATTGCGACAACGCCAACGGCTTCGCGGCGCACATCCACTTCGATATCGGGGCGTACGGAATCGGCGTTTTCACCGATCTGGCGCAGACACTCGGCAGCGTAATACGTGAAGAACTGACCGGCCCGGTAAACCTCACCCTTGCCTTCGGCCAGCGGCTTGCCTTCCTCGCGGCTCAGCAATGTACCCAGTTGTTCGGCGCGGGCCATCAACTCGTTGCCGATGGCGTTCAGGACGGCCTGTTTCCGCTCCAACCCGTAGGCAGCCCATTCGGTCTGCGCGACGCGCGCCTGATCCAGAGTCGCCTCAAGCTGATCGGCGCTGGCCTGTGTGAACATGCCAACCAGATCGCTTAAATCCGAAGGATTGCGGTTTTCAATTTCGCTTTCGCCCGCCAGCCATTCGCCGGCAATCAGGTTCAGTTTGGTCACGTCAGGCCCCAAATTCGCAAATTTCGATTTGGGTAAGGATGGAACTTTCGACTAACATCAGTCAAACTCAAATAACTTTAGTAAACTTCAGAAAGTTTGAAGTATGGCGATGAAAGTCGAGATGCTGCGGTGTTTTTGTACCGTGGCCCAAACCGGAAACCTTGCCGAGGCTGCCAGCCGTCTGGGTCGGACACAATCCGCCGTCTCAATGATGCTGAAACAGTTTGAAGATCATCTGGGCAAGAAACTGTTTGAAGGTGAACGGAAAAATCACCTGTCGCCGCTGGGTCAGCAGGTTCTGGACCTTGCGCTCAAACAGGTGCGCGATTTTGATCAGACTGTTCAGAATATAGAAATGGCGGCGCAGGCGGAACATGGGTTGATCCGTATCGTATCCGTGCCGTCTGTGGGGGCTTTGGTCTTTCCCGCCTTGCTGGGACATATGGCATCACGCTTTCCCGGATTGAAGATCGAGTTGCGAGACGGGGATTCGCAACAGGTTCTGGACGCCGTTGCCGGGGATAAGGCGGATATCGGCATTGCATCCGGCCATCATCCCCTGAACGGGGTCAGTACCGAGCCTCTGTTTCAGGATCAGTTCGGACTCGTTGCAGCTTCTGATCATCCGCTTATGACACAGGCCAAACCGCCCGAAATCCGTGACCTGATGGCGGCACCCTTCGTGCGAAACGCCTTGTGCGACATCATTGAATCATCCTCGTTCAAAAAGATTCTGGACCGGGCCGAGGTTACTATTCACAACACGCACTCGCTGATCACAACGGTCAGGGCAGGCCAGTGGATCACGGTCCTGCCGCAGACCGTCGCGCAATTCATCCCGGACGCGGTCGCCTTTCGCCCGATTTCAGATTTGCCGGACAAGCGAGAGGTATACCTTTACCGTCGAGAAAGAGCCCGCTTCCGCGAGATCACCCAGGCCTGCTGTTCGTATATCCTGTCCAGCGGTTTCGGAAACACTGGCTTGGTGCAGGAGCCAGTTTTGGATTAACCCTGCTCAAAAACACAAATTAATTAGGTTCTAGCAGACTCGAAGCGGCTCACATGCTAGGTTCCAGGTTGAAGCGGGGGACTTCAGATGGGAAACATGTCTCAGGACCTTAGGGGCTGGCTGAGCGCAATTGGATTAAACGAGTACGCGCAGGCCTTCGCAGACAACAAAATCGATTTCTCCATCCTGCCTGATTTGACGGCCGAGGATTTGATCGAAATTGGGGTGACGGCCGTCGGTGATCGGCGGCGGCTGCTGCGCGCCATCGAACAGATTGATACCAGCCAAACATCAGCAGAGCCTGAACCTGCTGCACAGCTCGAGCCCGCGCGCCGACAGGTTACAGTGATGTTTGCCGATCTTACCGCATTCACGAAACTATCCAGTGAGCTGGATGCAGAAGATCTGCATGCGCTGCTGAATCAATTCTTCAGCAAAGTGGACAATGTCGTCGAAAAGTATGGTGGTCGTATAGACAAGCATATCGGCGATGCGGTCATGGCCGTTTTCGGAGCGCCGATTTCACATACCAATGACACCGAAAGGGCGGCGCGTGCTGCTGCCGAGATACATGCAGTTCTACCGACTTTGTCACCACCGCTTTCCTGCCACATCGGTATTGCGTCAGGTCAGGTCATTGCCAGTACGACCGGAAGTCAGTCGCATACAGAATACACTGTCACAGGGGATGGGGTAAATCTGGCGTCCCGTCTGACGGATATTTCCGCAGGCGGCGAGACTCTGGTTTCACATGACATTCAGCGCGCGTTGGGACCGCTATTCGTGGGCGAATCCCTTGGTGTGAAGGCCATCAAAGGGCTGAATGATCCCGTTGAAATTTGGCGTCTGGATCGATTGGCCCGGAACATTCGCACACGGCGTCATAAGTTCATCGGGCGCGAGCGGGAGTTGTCGGTGTTCTCGGCCACATTTGACCGATGCAAACGCCACGGCAAGGGCGAAGTCCATGTGATTCTGGGTGAGCCCGGGATCGGAAAAACCCATTTGTCCGAGCAAGTCGCTGAACTGGCATCCGGCCAGTCCTACACGATCCACAACGGTGTCGTGATGGATTTCGGCGCGCGCGAAGGGCATTCGGCCATTCAGATGGTCGCCCGCAGCATTCTGGGTCTTGACCCGTCGGATGGCGCGAAAACGGGTGCCGCAGCGGCCAGGGACGCAATCGCCAGGGGCTGGGTCAGCCCCGCGAACGCCGCGCACCTCAACGCGCTGCTTGAGCTGGAGCAGGACGCCGGTCTGGCCGAGGTGTTTGCGGTGATGGACAACAAGACCCGCTTGCGCGGAAGGCGGCAGGTCATTGAAGAGTTGCTGTCGGCCAGCAGCCGGGAAGCCCCCCTGCTGATCCAGATCGAGGACATCCACTGGGCCTCGCCCGAGATCCTGGTGACCTGCTCTCATATTGCGGCGGCGACGCGGAATATCCCTTGCGTGTTGATGATGACCAGCCGGGTTGAAGGCGACCCGATTGACCGGGACTGGCAAATGGCAACCGATGGCGCGTCGGTGTCCAAGATGGAACTGGCGCCGATGGGCGAGGAACAGGCCAGACTGTTGGTCGAAGAATTCACGGCCATCGACCCCGAGTTGCTGGAAACCTGTGTCAAACGCGCCGGGGGCAATCCGCTGTTTCTTGAACAGTTGTTGCGCAATACAGATGTACTTACCCAACAAAGCGTGCCCGGCAGTATTCAGGGGATCGTTCAGTCCCGACTGGATGCACTGGATCGAACCAGCCGCGCCGCCATTCAGGCAGCATCGGTACTGGGGCAACGGTTCTCGGCAGAAGTGCTGAACTTCATTCTGGGTGAAGGGCATCTGGATACGACCAGCCTGATCCGGTCCGCGCTGGTCCGAGAGGCAGGGCCTGACCTCATGTTTGCCCATGCGCTGATCCGGGATGGATCCTATGCAACGTTGGTCAAATCCGAGCGTGCGCGCCTGCACAGACAGGCCGCCAAGTGGTTCGAGGATCGCGATGCGACCCTATGCGCACAGCATCTGGACCGGGCCGGGGCGAATAACGCCGCACAGGCGTATCTGGACGCGGCGGAGAAACTGATCCAGGCCTTCAGATTTGACGATGCCAGCCCATTGATCGAACGCGCCCTGGAATTGCCGTCCCCCGCAGGTGTCCGGTTCGATCTGCTTTGCGCTCGGGCTGAGACGCACAGGCTTCAGGGTCTGTCTGGCGACGCACTGCGTGAATTTCAGGAAGCTGCTCGCGTTGCCGAAACCGATGAGCAAATCAGCCGCGCGCATATCGGGCTCGCGCAGGCTGCGCGGCAAGCCAGTCTGTATCAGGACGCGCTGGAGGCACTCGATATGGCTGAAACGGCCGCCGAGCGTTGCAGGTCAGAGCGGGATGTGGCGCAGATCAATTATGTGCGCGGTAATGTCTTTTTCCCTCTGGGCCGGGACAAGGAAGCGCTAAGCGCCAATGAACGCGCCCTGACGCTTGCCCGCAAACTTGGCTCTGCCCGCCTCGAGGTTGGGGCGCTAAGCGGATTTGGTGACGCAAACTTCATGAATGCCACCATGAAGACAGCGACAGGCTTTTATACGCAAGCTGTTGAACGAGCGCGCGAAAAAGGGCTGGTCCGCGATCTGGCCGCCAATCTTCACAATCTCAGCGTCGCGCGCAGTTACACCGGGGACGTAGCACAAGGCAAGGCGGACGCCATTGAGGCCATCGAAGTCTCGCAAAGGTATTTTGCCTTTGTTCCGGAATGCGTTGCACAGACCTGCCTTGGCGTGGCCGAGACCTTTTTGGGCAACCTTGATCAGGCGCTGGAAGCGTTCAGTGTTTCAGCTGAAATTGCGGAACGCGTCGGTGCAAAACGCCTTGAGGCGCAGGCCCTTGAACATCTGGCCCGAACGCAGGTTTATGCCGGAAAGTTGGACCACGGTCGGGAAACAGGTCGTCGCGCGGTTGAAATCGCGCTTGAACATGGGCGGAACTTTGTAGGGCCCAAGGCCTTGTCGGCCCTGGCAATGGCCGAGTCCAACCCTGATGAGCAAACGCGCTTGTTGAACCTGGGGTCTGAGATCATTTCCGAGGGATGTGTGGGTCACAGTCACCTTCACTTTTACTCGGACGCCTGCGCCGTCATGCTGGCGCGCGGCGATTGGGACGCAGCAATTGAATATGCGGATGGGCTTGCAGCCTTCACGACTACCGAGCCTTTGCCAATGGTCGATTTATCCATTTGTCAAATACGACTTTTGGCTGAAAGCGGACAGCAGAACACTCCGCCAATACAACACGGGGGGTATGCCGATCTGGCAACGCAGTTTGCCGCTATGGGTATCACGCAATCCCTTCTGGGTTCAGTGGGGTTTCTGGCTGATTAGGTGACACGGCAGGAGGCTGAATGAGCGTTGAAAGAAAGGTGTGGCTGATTTCTGGCTTGTTGACCCTTGGGCTTGGGGGTCTCTTGCTCAAACTTTGGATCGAACTGAATCATTTTGAGGGTGATCCCACTCAACTTCCGGATCAGGCATCAGTGGACGCGTATCTGGAAAAACTGGATGCCGTGCCGGATTACCGCGTTAAAACGGGGATCTTCTTAAAATCATTCAGCTTTCTTGGTGCCAGCGACGTGCAGGTCACCGGTTACGTCTGGCAGCGCTACATCACAGGTGTTCATGATGAGATCCGTCCGGCCGAGGGTGAGATCGGTTTCCTTCTGCCGGAAGCGGTCGATACAGCAAACGGACTGATCGAAGAGGCCTATCGGCTGCCGCAACAAGATGGGTTGCTGATCGGGTGGTATTTTGAACAAACCCTTCGGCAGAGTTTTGACTACACCCGCTACCCCTTTGATCACAAAACGGTCTGGGTGCGCTTCTGGCCCGCATCTTTTGACATCAATGTTGCGCTGGTTCCTGACTTTGAGGCTTATTCCGCGACCGGCCCGGATGATATTTTCGGCATCGAAAGTCAGATCGTGATGGGTACGTGGGAACGTGAGAACACCTATTTCGACTATAAGTTGTCAAGCCTGGATACGACGTTGGGCATCGCTCAGAACGCCTATCAAACCAACATGCCCGAGCTGCATTATAACTTTGTCATCAAACGCAATTTCGCAAACGCGTTCATCGTGCACATGGTCCCGCTGCTTGTCGTGACAATGCTGCTGTTTGGGGCGCTGATGACCGTCACGCGCCGCGAGGGGCTGGCCGATCGGCATGACTTCAGCACGTCCAGTGTAATCGGAACCTGCTCGGTTCTGTTTTTCGTGATCCTGTTGGCCCATGTGCAGCTGCGTGAAGGGTTCGCAGGTTCTCCTGTGATCTATATGGAGTCGTTCTTTTTCCTGATGTACTTCATGCTGCTGGCAGTTTCGGTCAATACATACCTGTTTGCGTCCGACGTTGAGACGTCGTTGCGGATCATCCACTATCGGGACAACCTTATTCCCAAGGCCGGGTTCTGGCCGTTCGTCCTGCTTTGTATGGTGGTGATCACGGCCTATAATCTCAGTTCCAAGGAAAGCCCAAAACCGCCACCAGTCAGCACAGCGGAAAACTAGATAGCCGGCTCGAATCCGGGCTTGGGTTCACCCTGCGCCATATCCAGTGTGTAGTCGCTGATAACATCTGATTTTCCGTCGCGCCAGTTTTGCATGTACTTTTCAGGATCGGCGATCACATAGGCGTAGGCGGGTTTCATCACCCCATCCAAGATCACGTTGATCTTCTTGCGGATATAGACGTTCTTGGACGAGCCCGGACCATGATAACCTTCCAGCTTATCCAGCTCGTGCAGGCCCGATTCCGTCACCCGGTAAACCTCTCCGCTTACTTGTTTGCCCATGCCCTGCTGATCGACAAGGGTCGCCATTCGGTGCAGGAAGCCACAGTTCGGATTGTCGCAGAACGGTTCATTTGGAACGATCAGGGGCATTGGTTGCCGCGTGCGGGCAGGCCCGACAAAGTCATTCAAGACCCGGCTGTGTGCCTCATGGTTCGGGAACCCCTGTTTCAGGGAGCCGTATGTGAAATACAGATAGGTGGGTTCCTGAACGGCAATAAAGGTTTCGTCACGGCCCTGTTCCGCGTCTTTTATCTTAAGGTTGTGGTCTCGCGCCCAAGCATCCAGCATGGTCCGTATCTCGGGCGGGATATCCATGCCCTGAACAAATTTAATGCACGAGGTTGCATCCATGCCTTTGGCGCGCAACAGGATGTCGACCATCCTTGGGGCTTTGTTCATCACAGCCACATGCAATGCCGTGAAACCGTGATCGTTGACGATATTGACGTCGATATCGCGGTCGATCAAATCCTGTGCCGCTTCATAATCTGGCTTGCCCAGATCGTGACCGCCTTCGTTCAATTCGCCTTCGCCGCCAGCCGCATAATGCAGCAATGAATCGCCGTGGGCTTCGTCAACAATATTGATACCCACGACACCTTCATCGATGGCGCGGAACACGCGTTTCCATTCATTGATATCATCGGCGGCGGCAGCCTCTCGGGCCCATTTGCACACGCGGTACTTCTGGTCGTCCAGTTCTTCGAATGCCTCGCCCAGTGCTTCCATGATCTGGTCGGGCGTGGCCATCATACCAATCCCCATCCGGCCGTTGGACAGGCGGCCCTCCCGTGGGCCTATGAAATCGATGCCCAGTGTCTTCAGCCTTGCGACATTGTTCTGGGTGGTGATGTTGTTCCACATATTCGTGTTACAGGCCGGGCACAGGATCACGGGCTTCTTCTGGTACTGCCACGCCACAAAGACAGAGGTCAGAAGGTTATCGGCGATCCCGTTTGCCACCTTTCCCATGGTGTTGCAGGTGATGGGTGCGACGATCACGCAATCGGCCCAGTCACAAAGCGCCAGATGCGACGCACGCACTGGCATGTCGAATTCCATGTAACGGAAATTCCATTCATCATCGTCGCGGTAATAGTCGTTATGGGTGATCTTGGCGTCGATCCGTTCAGCGCCGAAGTCCCGAAAAAACTTTTCAGCCGAAGTGGAAGGGATCAGTTTGACATTGTGTCCGGCGTCGACGATGCGCTCAACAAGTTCTGGTATCTTGTCTGCCGCCGATGACCCGCAGGCACAAAGCAGCACGTTGCGTTTGCCGCTGCTTACCTCGTTCATCACACCTTTGGGATAGCCGAACATGTTCTTATTCAGGCTGGGTGTCTCTTCAAGCTTGGAAACGGGAAGACCTGCTTCGATCATGCGGTCCTGAAGGTGACCTGCCTTGATCATGTCCACAATGTCTTCCAGCTTTTCGCCTTTGCTGATGCACTGGCCTTGGAAAAACAGGTAGGGAACTTTGGGTTTTTCACCTAAAGATATCAGCTGACGTCGCATCTTTATCGCGTTGGGGTCGCGACCGCCCACATCCACCTGCTTTACGCTGGTCGCACCGATGTTCGAAAGAACACTTCTGAGCATGTAGGACCACGGGTCTTCATCTTCATAAAACAGAACCATGGGGTTGTTCCGGATAATGCTGGCGACATCCCCGGGATCTTCGGGCGGCTCAACTGTTTCGATCACCAGCAAAGCCGGGTCCTCCAGATCGCGCAGGCCGCGGAAGATGTTGCCACGAGGGGCTTGCCAGACCTGTGACGTTGCGGGGCTCATGTCGACGATCGTCACAAGGTCGGTTGCTTCATCATATGCGATACACAGGCACCAGAATTCTTCGAGCAACGCGGTTTCCCGGTAAACGTTTACCGGCGGGCGGATGGCTTCGATCCCGGTTACCCGATTAAAGTCGATATTGATCATCAGGTGACGGTCCGTGTTGGCGTCCAGGCCCTGTAGTTGCATCTTGAACCAGTCTTCGGGGGTAAGGATCGATGTGTCCTCGCGCGTTCCGAAACTGCGAAGTGAACTGCTCAGGTGTATGTTTTCAGCCGCGTTCAGATATTTCTGGGCCATGTTGTGCATGTCCGCGGCCGTGGCCACCCGTGAGACAACATCCGTGAAAGAGGCTTCGGTGGCCCGCAGCAGCTCGTCTTCGTCCACCTTGTCATCGCCGTGAATGGCCAGGCTTTCCACCAACACACCTAAGGAGTTCATGTTCGGAGTGGCGCGGCGGAACAGGTTGCGCCGTTTCTTGGGGTCTTTTGCCAGATAGAGCGTGCTGTCGACATAGTTGCATCGTTGCTTGAATGTCTTCAGATGCGTCTTGACCGCGGCACGCGCCGAGAAGCGCAAAATGCCACGCGACCGCATCGAGGTTCCGTCACGGTCCGACATCGCCTTCCAAAGCCGGTCTGCGGTTGTAACCCAAAGCTTGCCGTATTTCTCAGGATGTACGTCCATCATGTGCACCAGCCCAGTGCTTGGGTTGCACTTGGCGATTACGGCAAAATGCCCGCCCGGCATATTCGCTTTGCCATGGGCGACGCCGACCTGAAAATTCGCCACCAGAATATCATTGTCACCACCCAGCCGGTTGGATTCGTCAATCGCATCCAGCAACAGCTGCACGTTTGTCGTGTCCTCGTCCATGAAATAGGCCTGAACCTGAACACTGTCCCGCAAGCCCTGCGAATGAATGTAGGTACAGGCGACGTCAAACAGCTCACCCAGTGAGATACCGTCATTGACGACGAAAGACGAAGGCAGCGCGCATTCACGGAAAATGTCGTTCACTTCGCAACTGAAGCCCAACGCGGACATGCTGAGGGCGGCAGCCGTCACGCTGCAACAATTGATCGGCTGCTGGAAGTTCTGCAATTGAACACTGACCAGATCGCCGAACATCGTGGCGAAGCAGGGTTGCCGGATTTCCTCTGGTATCTGACGCCAGTTCTCGCTGGACAGAAAAGCCACCCGCGATCCGTCCAGCGCGAGCGCTTCGAGGCTGACGGGAATGTCTGATATCTGAAGGTGCTCTTCATAGAAATAGTCACCGACATCCGCGCTGGCCAAAGGATTACCATTCTGCCGCAGCTGAACCACACCGCGCAGAACAACATACATGCCGCTTGCTGGCAGAACCGTGTTGTCGGTCACCTCGATACATTCGAAATGACGGTTGATGACTGACGGGTCGGCAATCTTGGCCTCGCCCGGCAGAACCTTGTATATCAGGTTCCAGTCTGCGTCATTTGGGATATATGATCTGGATGTTTCAATTTGATCTATAAGCACAACTGTTCCCCCCGGAGTTGCGTTTCAAATGTCTAATTGCGGCCAGCAGGGGCTTTCGGGTTTTCGATGCGCAGATACCCGTCATTCAGAATTAAGGACGCGTCTGTTTTTGCCTTTCACTGGCCAGGGCCGGCCTGCCAAAGAGAAAAAGTATAAGCAAATTGGCCCAATTGGCTGCACAGTATCCGATTTTTGAATAAAAATCACGATGGCAGTGATGTTGGGTTTTAGGCTGTCCTTTCCGACAGGCAAATATGCGGTGCACCCAATGCAGCAAAGGGGGCCGAAAAGCTGTCGGATGTCAGGCTGACTTTCCGTTTAGTCGGCGAACAGGTAGTCCAGCCGCATCACCGCGTCGGCCTTTTCTTTGTCCACCCCAAGAAATTCGGATATGACAGCTATGTTTTCGGCGCGCTGGGCGGTTTCCCGCAGTCGCAGGTAATTGTCCAAACCGGCGGCGCGGATTTGTTGGGACTCGTAACTCAGGTCGTTGCGAAGTGTCGGCAGCAGATGGGAAACAGTCTCAACCGGGCTGTTGTCACCCGCCAATCCGACGCGCCGCGCGTGGCCAATCAGGTATTCGTCCGAGTATTCGCATTCGATCTCAAGCACATGGGTTTTGGCCTGATCACCGCTGAAATCCTGAACAACGTCCAGATTGGCCGGGTCGAGGCACAGAACCAACTGGTCTGATCCGAAACTTTCGAAAAGCATTCGTACAACGGCCCGCCGATGGCGCGAGCGCTTGGTCAGCGTCGTTTCAATACCGCCCAGATCAGGCAGTTGGGTATCCTCTTCGTTAAACAGGTATTCGACGCAGGGGATATCTGTTTCAGACGCGATTTGATCGACCAGCCTTTTGGCGACATGCCACTTTTTGCACACAATCACAAACAGCTCTCGGTCGGGGCCCAGAACACTTCCAGCCTCCCAGAAGCGTTGCCCGAACCGGCGCCCGATGCGCCCCCGGCCAGCCAGAAACGCATAAAGGCCACGCCCCTCGTTCGAGATGGGAAAGTCGATGCCCTCACTCGCATAAAGTGAGCCGAGACGCTCTTTCAGCTCATGCGCCTCTGGGCTGATCTTGCGGGCAAACAAATAGTCCTGACCCAGAAGCATGTCATAGTGATCGTTGTAGAACGTGACGGGCATTCCATAATCCGAAAACATCAGAAATGTCGGTGTACGGTTTTCGATTTCACCTTTCGGGATCAGGTGGCGTACCAGCGTTTGAAAGAAGGTTTCATCGGGTATCCAGGTGGTTGCAAAAAACCGGATCACGTCCCTGCGCTGCCTTAGGAAATCCAGGATCATCTCAATCGTTCGGCGGCGAAGACACCACCATTGGCTGCCGATCATAACCTGAAGGTCTTCGGGAATTTGCCGCATCAGCCCAAAACGCCTCTGTGTTTCATAGGCGGCGTAGAACAGTTTCGGCTGGGTGCGTTCATTGAAATAATGGCGATAGATCAACCGGTCTTCTTTCATGCCGGTCTTGATCCAGTCGCTTTCGAAAAAGTCGTGGCTTTCAATGAAATCCTTGTCGTGATCATCCAGAAACCGATGGGTGTATTCTGCGGTTTTGATCGCCATGCAATCACCGGACAGCATGTAAAAATGCGTGGCGCGGGGGAAGGTTTCGACGGCGGCCTGCAAGGCGTTCAGCGTGGCCTGCACCAGCGACCATTCTCCCCAGCCGCATTTGATGCGCCTTTTAGCAAAGGTCACGTTCGGATTTTGATCCAGCGCGGAACGAATGCGCCCGTAGCCTTCGGCGCTGGCACGGGCGTCAAAGTGGATGGCCATGCAATCGCCCGCAGCGGTCAGCTGTTCGGCCTGTGCAATGATTGCATCAGGGTCTTTATGGCATAGCAATATATAGGCAATCTTCGCCATCGAGGTTAGGTAATTTCCGTTTCTGCCCGGTTTCAACCGTGATACTGAGGATGAGCGATTGAATAAACAGAATAATTTTGGTTCCTTGTTATCAAAAGCTGGCATATCGGTTTGAGACCAGACCAGCGTAGGAGGCACAGCAGATGGGTTTTCCCGGTACCTGGATGACCGAGAGCGAAAGCATGGTGTACCGCGTTGTGCCAAAATGCGCCTGCTCGACCATTGGGCAGATCATGTATTATTCGGATCACGGTCAGTTCTTTGACGGTGACATCCATGACGCCAAGGATGGCATGCACAAATGGGCCTTTGATCAGAGCCAGGACCTGATTTCCAAAAATGTGCGCGATCACGCCTCGTATTCCTTTACCTGTGTGCGCAACCCGTACACGCGTATTCTGAGCTCGTTTTTCGACAAGATCTGCGGGATCCAGCGCAACGGCAAACGGTATCGTGGCAATCTGGTGCCGACGCTGATCTACAATTACGGGATCGAGGTGGGCGGTGACGATGGCAAGGGAGAGTTTGACCAGATCGCCAGCTTTCGCCGGTTCCTGCTGTTTGCGCGTGATACCATCCGCTGGCGGCGTCCGATGGACCCGGACATTCACTGGTCAGCCATGTCTGGTCACGTGTCGACCTTCATCGTGAACGGTGGTCGTTATGATCGGATCTTCTGGACCGAAGCGTTCAACGACGGGATGCAGGGTGTCTTGGACAATACAAAGCTGAAGCATTCTGTTTCGCTGTCCGAAATACCCCGGTTCAACGAATCCGAAGGCCACGGACCCAAGCGCGCGCATCCGGTTGAAGACTATTTCGACGACCTGTCGATGCATCTGGTCTATGAGATCTACAAGCAGGATTTTGAGCTGTTCAAATACGATTTCGAAAACCCGGCCAACAAGATGCCGATTGGCGAAATCGATCTGGATGAAATTCACGCCAAACTGGGCGATTGATCCTTAGGCAGGATGACCCGTCCATCGTCAACGTTTCTTGCGAAACATTTAATCTGGTTGCGCCCGGGTGCGCCTGTGCATGATCGACTTACCGGTCTGCCGCGTCAGCAGACCGGTAATCTATCAGTTTAGACCTGACGCACGGCTCCTTTCGCCGCGCTGGTGGTCAGTTTCGCATAGGCCTTCAGCGCAGTAGACACCTTGCGTTTGCGCGGCGCAGCAGGCACCCAGCCCTTTGCGTCCTGTGCTTCGCGCCGGGCCGCAAGCTCTTCATCTGAGACGGCCAGATGGATCGAGCGGTTGGGGATGTCGATTTCAATCGTGTCGCCATTCTGTACCAGACCAATCTCTCCGCCTTCGGCCGCCTCGGGCGAGACATGGCCGATCGACAGACCGGAAGTGCCGCCCGAAAACCGCCCGTCGGTCAGCAGGGCGCAGGCTTTGCCAAGACCCTTCGACTTCAGGTAAGACGTTGGGTACAGCATTTCCTGCATCCCCGGACCGCCACGCGGGCCTTCATAGCGGATCACCACAACATCGCCCTCTTTCACCTTGCCGGTGAGAATGTCGCTAACAGCCTGATCCTGGCTTTCGCATACATAGGCCGAGCCGGTGAATTGCAGGATATTGGCATCCACACCAGCGGTTTTCACGATACAGCCGTCGCGGGCAATGTTGCCGAACAGAACCGCCAGACCGCCATCCTGACTGAATGCGTGTTCCTTGGACCGGATCACGCCGCCTTGGCGATCGGTGTCTAGTTCCTTGAACCGGTTCGACTGGCTGAACGCCTGTGTGGTGCGAACTCCGCCGGGGGCGGCCTTGAACAGCTCCTGTGCTTTGGGATTGTTGGCGATGGTGATGTCCCAGTTGGCAATCGCCTCGCCCATCGTGGCCGAATGCACTGTACTGCATTCGTTGTGCAGCAGGCCCGCGCGGCTGAGCTCACCCAGGATCGAGAAGATACCACCGGCACGGTGGACGTCTTCCATATGCACGTTCTCGGTATTGGGAGCGACTTTGCAGAGGCAGGGAACACGACGGCTGAGGCGGTCCATATCGGCCATGGTGAAGTCAACTTCACCCTCATGCGCGATGGCCAGCAGGTGCAGCACCGTGTTGGTCGATCCACCCATGGCGATATCAAGGCTCATGGCGTTTTCGAACGCTTCAAAGGTGGCAATCTCACGGGGCAGAAAGCCTTTTTCGTCCAGATCGTAATGGCGCTTGGTGATCTCGACGATGCGGCGGCCAGCCTCAAGGAACAGCTCTTTGCGGTCTGCGTGTGTCGCCAGAGTCGACCCATTGCCAGGCAGGGCTAGGCCCAGCGCTTCGGCCAGACAATTCATCGAGTTCGCGGTGAACATGCCCGAGCATGAGCCACACGTGGGGCAGGCGTTTTCTTCGATGTGCTGAACCTGTTCGTCAGTGAACTTGTCATCTGCGGCGGCGACCATAGCGTCCACAAGGTCAATCTTCTTGGCTTCCAGATCGGCGATGTCGATCTTGCCCGCTTCCATCGGACCGCCCGAAACGAAAATGGCCGGGATGTTCAGACGCATGGCGGCCATCAGCATACCCGGGGTAATCTTGTCGCAGTTCGAAATGCAGACCATAGCGTCCGCACAATGGGCGTTGACCATATATTCGACCGAATCTGCGATCACTTCGCGTGAGGGCAGCGAATACAGCATTCCGTCATGGCCCATGGCGATACCGTCATCCACGGCGATCGTGTTGAACTCTTTCGCCACACCACCTGCGGCTTCGACCTCGCGCGCGACCATCTGGCCCAGGTCCTTCAGATGCACGTGACCCGGCACAAACTGGGTGAATGAGTTGACGATGGCGATGATAGGTTTGCCGAAATCGTCATCACCCATACCTGTGGCCCGCCAAAGGCCGCGTGCGCCAGCCATATTGCGGCCATGGGTAGAGGTTCTGGATCGGTACAATGGCATGATGCTGTTTTCCCTGTTGCCTCGGGTTGCATAATTCGGGGTTCGTACGTTATAGCGCACGTAGCACATGTGCGTTATAACGTACAAGGTAAATCGCAGAGCGCGGGTATGGCTATGGACGACATTACGCTGAAATTACGGGATGTGCGGGCAGCCTCGGGGTTGAGCCTGTCCAGAGTCGCCGAGATGACCGGTGTCAGCAAAGCCATGCTGGGCCAGATTGAACGCGGCGAATCAAGCCCAACGATCGCGACGCTTTGGAAAATCGCCAAGGGCTTTCAGATACCGCTCAGCGGGTTGATCGACACGACTCTGGGCGATCCATCGGTCTTTCAGACTGTAACCTTTCCCGGCAGTATCGAGGTCAAGATTGTCTTTCCCTTCGATCCCGCGCTGGGTGCCGAGACCTTTCATGTGAACCTTGCCGCGAACCAAAGCCACGAATCCCCGGCTCATGCCGCCGGGGTGACCGAGGAAGTATTTGTCCTCAGCGGCACTTTGGAAATTCTGCGTGGCGAGGACTGGGTGCCCTTGCAGGCCGGGCAGGGGTTGCGCTTTGCTGCGGACCTGCCGCACGGGTATCGCGCCGGTTCGCAGGGGGCCGCGTTTCTGAATATGCATCACTATGCGCAACACACTGAATCTCCTGAAAACGGCACGGCCCAGACATGACGGCTATTTTTGACACGCTTACCATCGTGGATGCCATCGGCTCATTCGGGGCGCTGATCGTGGTGGCCGCGTATTTCGCAACGCAGATGCGGATGATGAATTCCGATGATCTGGCCTTTCCGATGATCAACCTGCTGGGGTCTGTCCTGATCGTCTTTTCGCTGCTTGAGAATTTCAATCTGGCCTCGATGCTGATCGAAGGGTTCTGGATTGTGATCAGTGTCATCGGCATCATCCAGCATTTCCGCCTGCGCAAGGCGCGATAATTCCTGAGGTCAACAAGCGCTAGCGCTATCCAGCCTTGAACGCCCATGCCACGGGGTATAGGGAAACCCCAAGCTCGCTTAGGGGAGGCTTTGATGCAGGACGATCCAAAAACCCTCGTATCCACCGAATGGCTGGCCGCGCATATGAAAGACCCGGATCTGCGGATTCTGGACGGGTCGTGGTATTTGCCGGCGCAAAACCGTGATGCCAAGGCCGAATATGATGCCGGGCATATCCCCGGAGCACGGTTCTTTGATATTGATGAGATATCAGACCACCGTTCCGACTTGCCTCATATGGCGCCACCGGTCGAAAAATTCATGTCACGCCTGCGGGCCATGGGTGTCGGTGATGGTCATCAGGTTGTGGTTTATGATGGTGCCGGGCTGATGTCCGCAGCGCGCGTTTGGTGGGTGTTCCGTCTGATGGGTCAGGAAAACATCGCGGTTCTGGATGGGGGTTTGCCAAAATGGCAGGCCGAGGGGCGCGAGATCGAGGATCTGCCTCCGGTCATTCGCGACCGCCACATGACCGTTCGCGTGCAAAACCAACTTGTCCGGGACGTCACGCAAGTTTCCGCCGCCGCCAAGCTGGCGGATCACGAAATCATCGATGCCCGCTCGGCCGACCGATTTGCCGGAACCGCACCCGAGCCGCGCGAAGGGCTGCGTTCGGGCCATATTCCGGGCTCGCGCAATGTGCCCTTTGGGCAGTTGTTGAACGCCAGCGGAACAATGAAGTCGCCCGAGGACTGCCGCGCCATATTCGAGGCTGCGGGCGTCGATCTGTCGAAGCCGGCGATCACCTCTTGCGGTTCGGGCGTCACGGCCGCGATTCTCAGCCTTGCGTTGGAACGCATGGGCAAGAAAGACCACTCGCTTTATGACGGCTCCTGGGCTGAATGGGGTGCCTTCCCGACCCTGCCCGTCGCAACCGGAGAGAATTGATGTTCGAGAACCTGAAACCGCAGCCTGCCGACAAGATTCTGGCGCTGATGCAGATGTACCGCGAAGACCCGCGCGATCAGAAAATCGATCTGGGTGTTGGTGTCTACAAGAATGCCGAAGGCGTGACGCCGGTGATGCGCGCGGTGAAAGCCGCCGAACAGCGTATCTGGGAAGAGCAGGAAACCAAGGCCTATACCGGTCTGGCCGGTGATCCGGCCTATGCGGATGCGATGATCGGATTGATCTTGGGTACTTCTGTGCCACGCGGCAACATCGCCGCAGTGGCGACACCCGGAGGCACCGGTGCCTGCCGTCAGGCGTTCGAGTTGATCCGGATGGCGAACTCTTCGGCACGCGTGTTTGTGTCGAACCCGACCTGGCCCAACCACCTGTCGATCCTGAATTATCTGGGGATGGAAACGGTTCAGTATCGTTACTTCGATGAAGAGACCCGGGGTGTCGATTTCGACGGGCTGATCGCAGACCTGAAAACCGCCAAAGCGGGTGACGTGGTTTTGCTGCATGGCTGCTGCCATAATCCGACCGGTGCCAATCTGAACATGGTGCAATGGCAGGAGGTCGTGAACCTGATCAATGCGCTGGGCCTCGTTGCGATGATCGACATTGCCTATCAGGGTTTCGGTGACGGTCTGGAAGAGGATGCGCAAGGCGTGCGGCTGGTGGCCTCATCGGTCAAGGAATGCCTGATTGCGGCGTCATGTTCGAAGAATTTCGGCGTCTATCGTGAGCGCACCGGGTTGCTGATGGCCGTCAGTGACAACGCGGCTGAAACCGCATTGAATCAGGCCACACTGGCGTTTTTGAATCGCCAGAACTACTCCTTCCCGCCGGACCACGGCGCGCGCGTGGTGACGACCATTCTTATGGATGAGGCGTTGCGGGCAGACTGGGCAACTGAGCTGGAAGAGGTTCGCCTCTCCATGCTGGGCCTGCGCCAGCAACTGGCTGACGAGTTGCAGCGTCTGGCCGGATCCGACCGGTTTGGGTTCATCGCCCAGCACCGCGGCATGTTCTCACGCCTTGGGGCGGCACCGGAACTGGTCGAGAAACTGCGCGTTGAACACGGTATCTACATGGTCGGTGACAGTCGACTGAACATTGCCGGGCTGAACGCAGTGACTGTGCCGATTTTGGCCAAAGCAATTGTGGATGTCGGGGTTTAGATGCCGACGCGACATTCGAAACGAAAACCCGGGCGCGAACGCCCGGGTTTTTTTGTCAGGTGAAGGCAAGGCTTAGCCTTTCGAGAATTCGGGATATGCTTCCATTCCCAGTTCAGCCATGTCGAGGCCGTTGATCTCATCCTCTTCGCTGACACGGATGCCGACGGTGGATTTCAGTATCGTCCACAGGAACAGTGCGCCGACAAAGGTGAAAACGCCGTATGCGGCGATGCCCAGTAGCTGCGCGCCCAGACTCGCGTCACCGTAGAAGACGACGGCGATGGTACCCCAGATGCCACAGAACAGGTGAACCGGGATGGCACCGACAACATCATCGATCTTGAACTTGTCCAGCATCGGGACCGCGAAGACCACGATGATACCACCCACGGCACCGATCCACAGGGCACCGAACAGGGTCGGGGCCAGCGGTTCGGCCGTGATCGAGACCAGACCCGCCAGTGCGCCGTTCAGCACCATCGTCAGGTCGGGCTTCTTGTACAGAACCTGGGTCAGGACCAGCGCTGCAACCGAGCCCGAAGCAGCCGCCATGTTGGTGTTGGCGAAGATGCGTGACACGTCCGATACATCGCCCACTGTTCCCATCGCCAGTTGCGAGCCGCCGTTGAACCCGAACCAGCCCAGCCACAGGATGAAGGTCCCCAGTGTTGCCAGCGCCAGGTTAGAGCCGGGCATTGGGTGAACTTTGCCATCTTTGTACTTGCCGATCCGCGGGCCTAAGATAAGGGCCCCTGCCAGCGCAGCCCAGCCACCGACCGAGTGTACGATGGTCGAACCGGCAAAGTCCGAGAAGCCCTTGGCATCCAACCAGCCGCCACCCCATTTCCACGAACCGGAAATCGGGTACATGATGCCTGTCAGCACGATGACGAAGATCAGAAAGGGCCAAAGCTTGATCCGTTCCGCCACGGCGCCCGACACGATGGACGCAGTCGCGGCCACGAACACAAGCTGGAAGAAGAAGTCCGAACCGACCGAAGCATAGTCCAGTGCCGCATCCGCCGGCGCAACACCAACCGCATCAAGCGTTGTGGTCGAGAAGAACGGGCCAAGCCAGCCCGTGATGGACCAGCCGTCGCCGGGATACATCAGATTGAACCCGATCAGCCAGTACATGATTGCGGCAAATGAAAACAATGCTACGTTCTTGATCATCTGCATGGCAACGTTCTTGGATCGTACCAGACCGCCTTCCAGCATGGCAAAACCTGCGGCCATGAAGAAAACAAGAAAGCCCGCCATCAGAAACAGCAGCGTGGTAAAGATGTACTGGGTGTGCTGTGCCGCTTCGCCGGTTGCAGCGGCCTCTTGCGCAAGACCCATCTGCGGCAGCGCAACAATGGCGGCGGCAGGGATGAGAGATTTCATCAGGTTCATTGTCAGTCCTCGAATGATTGTGAGTGGGCGCGCTTACAGCGCGTCCTCGTTGGTTTCCCCGGTACGCACACGCAGCGCCTGTTCGACATCGAGGACAAAAATCTTGCCGTCACCGATCTTGCCGGTCTTGGCGGTTTTGGTGATCGTCTCGACGATCTGGTCGGCCATTGTCGCAGGCACCACGATCTCAAGCTTGATCTTGGGCACGAAGTTCACCGCATATTCGGCCCCACGATAGATTTCGGTGTGACCGGACTGCGAGCCGAAGCCCTTGATCTCGGTTACCATCATGCCGCGCACGCCAGCCTCGGTCAGAGCTTCGCGCACCTCCTCCAGCTTGAACGGCTTGATTGTCGCAATGATCAGTTTCACGTCTTTCCCCTCTGGTTGTCCGGTGGGACCGGCTTGTTTGCACCTGCAGAAAAAAAGCGCGCCGCGACGCAGTAAGAAACGCTTTCGGGGTCAAAACCTGCCGGGAAGTAATGCAAAGTTGCACATTTTTTGCACAACTTGGGCATTGTGCCCAATAAATGAGCGCTATAGAGAGGGGAAATTCCGGAAATTCGGACCTCTACATACTGCGGTTGTCGAGGTATGGTGACCAAAAAGTATAACCGGGCAGAGTTTGAGCATGACTGAGTCCAAGCGCCGCAAGCCGACATTGGTCGCGGATAAACGGTACCCTTCGAAGGGCCGAAAACTGGCTGCGACCAAAAGCACGGCGGGCAAGAAATCGACGGTGCGCAAACCGACCACGCGCAAAACCACGCGCAGGAAAACCCGCAAGTCATCTGGGGGTAAAGGCGGTGGTATCTTTCGCCGTTTGTTCCGATGGATCTGGCGGTTGATCTGGGGATTGACCTGGCGTGTCGGTGCGATTTCGGCCATGCTGCTCGCGCTGGCGGTGGGTATCGTTTACGCCACGTTGCCGGATGTCGATGCCTTGCTGGATGGGCGCGCGCGGGGTTCCGTGACCTTGCTGGATCGTGATGGCAAGGTCTTTGCCTGGCGTGGCGATCAGTTTGGTGGAGTGATCACGGCCGATACCGTCTCTCCGCATCTGAAAAACGCGGTTGTCGCAACCGAAGACAAGCGATTTTACCGGCATTTCGGGGTCAGCCCGCGTGGCGTCGCCAGCGCGGTCAGCATCAACCTGAGCGAAGGCCGCGGGCCTTTGTCGGGGCATGGCGGGTCGACAATCACGCAACAGACCGCGAAACTCCTGTGTCTGGGCGTTCCCTATGATCCCAGTGACTGGGACTCTGAGGCCGCGTATGAGGCCGACTGCCGTCAGGGCTCCTTGTGGCGCAAGGCCAAGGAAGCCGTCTATGCGCTGGCGATGGAGGTGAAATACTCCAAGGACGAGGTTCTGACGATCTACCTGAACCGTGCCTTTCTTGGCGCAGGCGCGCGTGGGTTCGAAGCCGCAAGCCAGCGCTACTTTGGAAAATCCGCCGCCGAGGTTTCGCCCGCAGAGGCCGCGATGCTGGCTGGTCTGCTGGTTGCGCCTACACGCTATGCACCGACCAACAACCTGCAACGGTCTCAGGATCGGGCGCGGCTGGTGATCGGTCTGATGGAGGATCAGGGATATCTAACCGCCGCACAGGCCAGCGAAGCGCGTACGCGACCGGCGCAACTGTCTGAAGCGGCAGCTGCCCGAGCGGGCGGTTATTTCGCAGATTGGGTTGTTTCGGAACTTCCCAGTTATTTTGGCGACAACACAACCGAAGATGTTGTAATCCAGACGACTTTGGATCAGCGGATTCAGCGATCGGCGGAAGAGGCTTTGCAATTCATCTTTCAGGAAAAGGTGCGCGAAGGCTCCAAGGCGCAGGCGGCCATCGTGGTTATGTCCGCGGACGGAGCGGTAAGAGCAATGGTCGGCGGCCGAGAAACACGGGTTGCCGGGGTGTTCAACAGGGCCACCATCGCCAAGCGCCAAACCGGTTCGTCTTTCAAACCATTTGTCTATGCCACCGCGCTGGAACTCGGCTATTCCCCGCTGGATACGGTGATGGATGAACCTTACTGCGTGGACATTCCCGGGTCCGGTCAATGGTGCCCCAAGAACTATACCAACAAGTACTACGGGCGCGTGTCACTGGCGGATGCGTTGAAGAATTCGTTGAATATTCCGGCGGTGAAAGTTGCTGAGATATCGGGCTTGGATAACGTCCGCACGGTGGCCAGTGGTTTTGGGATTGCCAGCGATCTGGCGCAAGGACCTGCTTTGGCGCTGGGCGCATCGGAAAGCACGCTGATTGAGATGACGGGGGCTTATGCAGGTATTCTGAACGGTGGCTCTGCCGTCGAACCTTATGGCCTGACCGAGCTGAAGCTGCTGGGTGATGAAGCACCTGTCATGGTCACGACAACCGGTATCGGTGAACGGGTGATCAACGATGCGGCTGCCAAGCAACTGACATGGATGATGGAACGTGTGGTGTCCGAAGGCACAGGTGGACGGGCCAAGTTGCCCGGCTGGCAGGTCGCGGGCAAAACAGGCACAACCCAGGCAGCGCGCGATGCGTGGTTCATCGGGTTTACTGCGGACTATGTAACCGGTGTTTGGATGGGGTATGACGACAACACGCCCCTGTCTGGTGTGACCGGCGGCGGTTTGCCCGCGGAAATCTGGAGAGAAACCATGCTGCGTGTCACCGAAGGGATGACACCCACACCCTTGCCGATGATGGCACCAGCACCGCCGGTTCAGGTCGCACAGCCACAGCCGCGTCGAAAGCGCGGAGGTTTTGCCGAGGACATCAACAATCTGCTGAAGAATATTTTTGGCGGAAACTAAAGCCTTCTTTGATGGAAAAAAAGGCGGTGCACTGGGCACCGCCTTTTTGCCATTTCGCTGATTGCGTGTTTCAGACGCTGGCATCCAAGGCCGCAAGGATCGCGTCGCCCATTTCAGTGGTTGATACGGGCTGAACGCCCTCATCTGCGAGCAGGTCGCCGGTGCGTACACCATCGGCCAGTACTTTCTCGATCGCGGCCTCCAGACGATCCGCTTCTTCGCCCTGATCAAAGCTGTAGCGCAGGGCCATGGCAAAGCTCAGGATACAGGCGATCGGGTTGGCTTTGCCCTGACCCGCGATGTCCGGGGCCGAGCCGTGGACGGGTTCATACATTGCCTTGGGTCGACCATTGGCCATCGGCGCGCCAAGAGAGGCCGAAGGCAACATGCCCAGCGACCCGGTCAGCATCGCGGCGCAGTCGGACAGGATGTCACCGAACAGGTTGTCGGTCAGGATCACATCAAACTGTTTCGGAGCGCGCACAAGCTGCATCGCGCCGTTGTCGGCGTACATATGGCTCAGCTCAACTTCGGGGTAGTCCGCTGCGACGCGGGTGACGACTTCGCGCCACAGGATGCCCGATTCCATCACGTTGGCTTTTTCCATCGAGCACAGCTTTTTGTTGCGGCGCATTGCCAGTTCAAAAGCCGAGCGCCCGGCACGTTCGATCTCGGATTCGGTGTAACGCTGGGTGTTGATGCCGACGCGTTCGTTGCCTTCCTCGAAGATGCCGCGCGGCTCACCGAAATAGACGCCCGACGTCAGTTCGCGGACGATCATGATGTCGAGACCGGCAACGATGTCTTTCTTTAGCGACGAGAAATCGGCAAGCGCGTCAAAACACTGCGCGGGGCGCAGGTTCGAATACAGGTCCATTTCCTTGCGCAGGCGCAGCAGGCCACGCTCGGGCTTCAGGCTGAAATCCAGATCGTCGTATTTCGGACCGCCGACAGCGCCCAGCAAAACCGCGTCAACCTCTTGCGCCTTTGCCATGGTCTCATCGGAGAGAGGCTTGCCGTGGGCGTCATAAGCGGCACCGCCCACCAGATCCTCGCTCACGTCAAATTGAAGACCACGATTGGCACCGAACCAATCGATGATTCTGCGCACTTCGGCCATAACTTCTGGGCCAATTCCGTCTCCGGGCAGGATGAGGAGCGAGGGGTTGGGCATGAAGGGTCTCCTTGCGTTTTGTTGCACAGGCCCTAGCGTCTGCGCAGCATCGGGTCAATGAGACAGACCTGTCAAAACACAAGGAAAATACATGCTGACACCTGGAAATCCGGTTCCTGCACTGAAAATTGAAACCGTCGCCCATGGCAGTTTCGACCTTGAGACCAACAAGGGCGAAAACGGAACGCTGGTGATTCAATATCGCGGATTGCATTGTCCGATCTGCATCAGACAGATGACCGAGGCCGAGGCGGCGCTGGACGATTTCGCGGCGCTGGGTGTCGAGATTATCATGATCACCACCGATACCGCCGAACGTGCCGCTGAAACCGCCGCAAAAGCCAATGTTTCCCGCTTGCGCGTAGGCCACAGCCTGCCCCTGTCTGAGGCGCGGGAGGGTTGGGGGCTGAACATCTCGACCAAGCGCGAAGGCAGTGTCGAACCAGACCTGTTTGCGGAACCCGGACATTTTTACATCGCACCTGACCGGACGCTTTATTTTGCGTGGCAACAGACCACGCCTTTTGGACGTCCGTCGATGTCGGATATCGCGGGTGGTCTGAAGTTCACTTTGGGCAATAACTACCCGGCGCGCGGAACGTATACGGGCCCTCTTTGATCCTCAGAGGCTGGCTTTGAGCCCTTCTGCCAGCAAGTCCCAGACCCTGCGGATACGTGGGGTCTGGCGCATGGCCTGCGGCGCAGCCAACCACACGGGCAGAACCGGGATTTCAACATCCAGAGGCAAGATTTCGACATCCGGGTCGGCTTCGGCCATCTGGACCTGGCTGAAGCCAATGCCGCATCCTGCGCGGATCAGTTCCCAATAGGCGCTTTGCAGATCGCAGCGGGTCGCAAAACTGTTGCGGCTTGCGGGCCACCCTTTTTCGCGCATGGCCTTGATGATTTCCTGATTGGCGTCAAACCCCACTAGGTCGTGGGAAAAAAGTTCTTCGGGTGTCTTGGGGCGTCCCCTACGGTCGAGATAGGACTTGGCCGCGCAAAAGCATAGCGGCACCTCCCCCAGATATCGCGAAATGATATCCATCTGCGCCGGGCGATACATGCGAACGGCAATATCCGCCTCGCGGTATAACAGGTTTTCCGTGGTGTCTGTGGCGACCAGCTCAAGTTGAATGGCGGGTTCCTGCCTTCGGATATACGCCAGAATCGGTGGCAGCAGGTGATGCGACGCGAAGACCGAAGCGGTGATGCGGACCGAGCCTTCAAGTTGCTGCGACTGCCCTGCGGCGGCAAGGCTGAATGCAGTCATGGCGCTGTGCATTTGCTGCGCCATCGGCAAAAGCTGGGAACCTGCCACGCTCAGTTTCAGGCCGCGCGCGTGCCGGTCGAACAAGGATACGCCCAGTTCGGTCTCAAGGCTTTGTACTTGTCGTCCCAATGTGGGCTGGCTGCGATCAAGATGCCGTGCAGCGGCGGACAGGGACCCCGTTTCGGCCACGGCCAGAAAGCTCTGGATCAGAGACCAATCCGCATGTGTCAGTGCTTTATCCATTCAAAATTGAATACACATTCTGCATTTCTCGGCAATTCAATACGTGCATTGAATGGATAGATTGGTCTGAAACAGGAGGCATCAATGACACAAACTGCACTGATACTCGGCGCATCGGGCCGGTTTGGGCGCAATGCTGCAAAGGCGTTTCGGAATGCAGGCTGGGCCGTGCAGACATTCCGTCGCGGGTCCGGTTCTCTTTCCCAGGCGGCTAAAGGGGTGGATGTCATCGTAAACGGGTGGAATCCGCTCTATCCTGATTGGGCGCGTGAAATGCCCGACCTGACCAGACGTGTGATAGACGCCGCGTCCGAGACTGAAGCCACTGTATTGGTTCCCGGCAACGTCTACGTTTTTGGACCGGACACGCAAGGCCCATGGTCCGGGATTACACCGCACTTGGCCACCAATCCACTTGGCCGCATCCGGATTGATATGGAGGAGGCGTATCGCGCTTCAACCGTCCGTACGATCCTTCTGCGTGCGGGCGATTTTATTGACACAGAGGCATCAGGAAACTGGTTCGATCAGGTCATGATCAAGCATCTGTCGCGCAATCAGTTCGTGTATCCCGGAGACCCGGAGGCCCTGCACGCCTGGGCCTATCTGCCAGATCTTGCACAAACTGCAGTCGCGCTGTGTGAAATCCGAAAGGATCTGCCGCGGTTCTGCGATGTTCCTTTCGCTGGCTATACTCTGACCGGAACTGAGATCGCGCAGTCTTTGTCGAGAGTGACAGGACGGGACATATTCGTGAAGCCGATGCAATGGTGGCCATTGCAGCTGGCGCGACCATTCTGGCGCATGTCCTCACACCTGATTGAAATGCGGTATCTGTGGCAGGTGCCGCACCAGTTGGACGGATCGTACCTGACCGAGTTGCTGGGTTCTGTGTATCAGACAGATCTGGATGATGCATTGCGTTCTGCGATCTCTCCCAGCCTTGTGGCTTTGCCCTATGCGAACGGAGAGTCGGTCACGCCTTAAGGCAGGGTGACGTCAACCCAGACCAATCGGTGCCTGCTGGCACGTAGGGCAGATTCGTATAGCTTGCTGCCTTCTTCCGGCCACGTCACACCGGCGTCCGAAATGCGCAGGTCGGCGGACGGCAACACATAATCCACGCGCATTTCACCCGTGGCCTTCCAAGCGACCGTTGAGGTCGAGCCTGACGGGTCTTTCGGCAGCGGGTCTTGCAGACGGGGATGGGCCAGAAGGGACTGAATGGCCTGTTTACGGCCCTCCCCACGCGTTGGGTCAAGGTTGGCATCGCCGGCGATCAAAAAGGGACTTTCGGGGACTGGCCCCAGTTCACCGTTCAGTAAAACGGACCAGAGCCGGATCTCATCCTGATTGCGCAAGCCATTTCGATCCTCGGGCCCATCGAAAACGGGTGGCGTCGCATGAAAGGTCATCAAGTTGAGCCGCCCATAAGGGGTTTCGATCGGTACAACCCAGTGTGCGGTCGAAGACAGGCGTTGTATCTGATGTGCCGCGTCAGACGGGAAGGGGTGCCCGTTTACGCCAGGCAGGGTGGCGCCCGGTAAACTGCGCCACAACAGTTCGGAATAATCCTGAACCTCGGCGGTGATAATTTCGTATCGCGACAACAACGCCAACCCACCCTGACCGGTGAACTGCCCCCAGCCTTGCGCGTCGCCGGGGCCTTGGGTCTTGTCATCACCGTCCAGATCAAGCGAGGTTTCCAGGCCGGCATTGGGTTGTGTGGCAAGGTAATATCCATAATCAAGCCCCGCGTTGCGCAGTTTCCCAATCAGGGCGATTACAGCGGTATTGTTCAGATCCCAGTCGATACCCTGAAGGGCGATTATGTCAGGGCGCGCCGACGCAATAACGTCGACAACGGCCAGAACCTGCGCGTCATCGCGTTGAATGTCGCGAAGCAACAAACCGGGACCATTTCTGCTAAGCTCGGTATTATAGGTGGCAATGCGCACGACTTCTGCCTGTGCCGCAAAGGGCAGCCATAGCAGACACAAGATGCGGATCATGCGGTCTGTGTTGACTCGCTGGTCGAATAGGCGCGGCGTTTTTCCATGATCAAGCCCGCGATCCTGAGGGTCGCCATGCCGCGCATGATCATGCTGGCGGGCAGGAAGGCCCATGCGCTCATGGTCCAGATCAAGGTCTGTGGATTCCCAAGGGAGATCGGGGCGATCACACTGCTCATCAACTTGATAATCGCCGGAATGAGGAATGGCAGCAGAATGCCGATACAGATGTTCAGGCGGCCATCCCTTTGAAGGCGCGTAACGACATCACCCCCTTTGGTCGGGTCAAACAGCGGCAAGTTAGTCCACACATTGAAGGCGCCATTGCCGGTTGGCCATCCCCGAACCCTGACCGCATAGGCAAAGCTGACAATCGTGACCAAAGCCGCAACATAAGCCACGCTGGCCGTGATGCGGACCAGTTCGATCAAGGCGTGGCTGGCATCCGGGGGTAACATCAGCACGATGAGGCGCACCGGAGAATAGGGGAAGTCCACCACATTTGCGACAGCCAGGCCAACCGAATAAGAGAATGTGGTCAGCTGCGTTGGTTCAAAGGCGTTTTTGCAGATCAGCGTCAGAAAGGTGACCATCGACATCAGGCCGACAAACCGAAGGCGATTGACCGGGGGCGCGTCGCGGAATTCGATAAAGCTGGGAAATGCGGAATTGTATTCGGCAAAGGTCAGGATAAACGCGAGGATCGCGAGAAAGACCAGTATCTCGGTCCCGTTCGTAGATGAGACAGGCAGGTACAACGCAGGTGTCAGCACCATAAGTGCAACAAGTATACCGCGTATAGCCGCCCCTGTTGTGCGCGCAATCACTATCCGAACCCTTTTTCAAACCGGATCAGCCGATCTTTGTCGACTTGTTTCCAACTTGCGCCCGTCGCTTCGTCTGACGTTGACGGATCCTCTTTAGCGCCAACATGAACGATAAGCGGCATTTTGCTCAAGCCGAGGTGCAGAAAACACGTGATTTCGGGCAAAAAGATGGCGCAACTGGTGCGGTATTGCATCATTTTCGACGCAAATCCGACGTGTATCTCAAATTGATACCCACATGTTGTGGTTTTCAAAAAATCAACCCCAAGAATGCGAGCGGGGCCGCCTTGGCGACCCCGTCAGGTTGAGTATCCACAGATTCGCCCCCAGAATCACACCCAGGGACGGGCCTGACTGGCGTGATCCTCGAACTTGTCGATGTGATGATCTTTTTCCATCGTCAGCCCGATATCGTCTAGACCATTCAGCAGGCAGTGCTTGCGGTGAGGATCGATTTCGAAATCGATCACGATGCCGTCCGATGTGGTGATCTGCTGATCTTCCAGATGTACGGTCATGCGGGCGTTTTCGCCTTTATGCGCATCATCCATCAGGATCGCGTGGTGTTCTGCCCCGACAACGATCGGCAGAATGCCGTTCTTGAAACAGTTGTTGAAGAAGATGTCGGCAAAACTGGTCGAGATCACGACCTTGATGCCGAAATCCTTGATCGCCCAGGGCGCGTGTTCGCGCGAGGACCCACAGCCGAAGTTGTCGCCTGCAACCAGAATCTCGGCCTCGCGATAGGCGGGCTTGTTCAGGACGAATTCTTCATTCTCCTGACCGTCATCGTGATAGCGCATCTCGTCGAACAGAACGATGCCCAGGCCGGACCGTTTGATGGTTTTCAGGTGCACTTTCGGGATGATCATATCGGTGTCGATATTGATCAGCGGCATTGGGGCGGCCACCCCGTGGACTTTTTCAAACTTATCCATGTTCACACTCCTGCGGGAGAGGGCCGCGCCCAGGCCCCGCGTTAAGCTTGTTTCGTTTCTTTTGGAGCGTCCTTGACGAAGAACGCCATGAAGACAAGGCCGAGCCCGTTAAAGATCATTTCGATCCCCAGCAGGATGCCCAGCAATTGCAGCAGCACCGAAGGATCCATCGCGGCAAAGCGCCAGATCAGGATCGCCAGAACAATTGACATGATGCCCGAGACCAGCGTCGCCCAGAAATACTGTGTTCCGCGCATCTGGAACGATAGGATCACTCGGGCAATGCCGCCAGCCATGAACAGGATCAGGCAGACGGTTGCCAGCGTCAGCGTTCCTTGCAGTGGGTGATCCAGAAAGGACCAGCCCAGAAACAGCATCACGACACCCATGATAAATGACAGTATCTTGTTGCCGGTCCCTTCGACTGTGAAGCCGCCAACAACCTGCAATGCGCCAGAAATCAGCAGCAATACACCTGTGACCACCGTCACGGTAATTGATGCCACGACCGGTGCGCCCAGCACAAAGATGCCGAACATGATGGACAGAAGTCCAAGCAATAGCCATTTTGTCCAGTCACTCATGTCTTCAATCCCTCAAATATCCAGTTATGAGGGCAGCTTACATCATTTCACGGACGTCTGTCAGCCGTCCTGTGATTGCCGCTGCGGCGGCCATTGCCGGGCTCAGCAGGTGGGTACGCCCGCCCCGGCCTTGACGGCCTTCGAAGTTGCGGTTCGAAGTCGCGGCGCAGCGTTCACCCGGTTGCAACTGGTCGGGATTCATCGCCAGACACATCGAACATCCTGCCAGACGCCATTCGAAACCGGCTTCTTTGAAGATATCCGCCAGACCTTCTTCTTCGGCCTGCGCGCGGACCAGACCCGAGCCCGGAACGACCATGGCGCGTATGCCGTCCTTGATCTTTTTGCCCTTCAGAATCTCGGCGGCAGCACGCAGGTCCTCGATCCGGCCGTTGGTGCACGAGCCGATAAAGACAGTGTCGATCTCAACTTCGCTCAGCTTCTGACCGACCTTCAGCCCCATGTATTCAATGGAGCGGCGGGCCGCGTCGACTTTGCCACCTTCGAAATCTTCGGGGTTCGGGACGGTTGCGGTGATCGGCAGAACGTCCTCGGGGCTGGTGCCCCAGGTCACGACCGGCGCGATGTCTTCGCCGCGCAGGGTGATGACCTTGTCGAAATGCGCGCCTTCATCAGTAAAGAGCGTTTTCCACCATGTCAGAGCCGCTTCCCACTGCGCGCCTTTCGGCGCGTGCGGGCGGCCTTTGACGTAGTCGAACGTTGTTTCATCCGGCGCGATCAGACCGGCACGAGCACCGCCTTCGATTGCCATGTTGCAGACGGTCATGCGACCTTCCATTGACAGATCACGGATTGCTTCGCCGCAATACTCGATGACATAGCCGGTACCGCCAGCAGTGCCGGTCTCACCGATCACAGCCAGAGTAATGTCCTTGGCGGTCACGCCCGGTTGCAACTTGCCGGTGATTTCCACCTTCATGTTCTTGGACTTCTTCTGGATCAGCGTTTGCGTTGCCAGAACATGCTCAACCTCAGACGTACCGATGCCGTGAGCCAGCGCGCCGAATGCACCGTGGGTCGCTGTGTGGCTGTCGCCGCAGACAACGGTCATACCCGGCAGGGTCCAACCCTGTTCCGGGCCAACGATGTGGACAATGCCCTGACGCACGTCGTTCACCGGGTAGTAGTGAATGCCGAAATCCTTGGCGTTCTTGTCCAGCGCTTCGACCTGAATGCGTGATTCTGGGTTTTCGATCCCGTTCACGCGGTCCGGCGTGGTCGGCACGTTGTGGTCCGGTACGGCGATGGTCTTTTCCGGCGCGCGCACCTTGCGGCCTGCCATGCGCAGCCCTTCAAAAGCCTGCGGGCTGGTGACTTCGTGCACCAGATGGCGGTCGATATAAAGCAGGCAGGTTCCATCATCGGCTTCGTGCGCGACATGGGCATCCCAGATCTTGTCATAGAGTGTCTTGGGGGACATCGGTCCTCTCCCGTATGTAATGAGAAATAGCTGGCGAGTTGGCTCAGGCGACGGATAGGCGCGCCAGAACCGTGCGGGCAGCGCCAAAGAACCGTTCACGCAAGCGCGCGCGATCTTCCAGATTCTGAAGTTGGGCCACATTGAGTCTCATGCGGTTCAGATATACCGCGCCCTTCCGGCAATCAAGGTTCAAAACCAGTGTCAGGCTTGCATCGCCCCGCTTTGCTGTCCAAGCTGACCCGCAGGAGACATGTATGAACCAAGACCTGATCCCCAGTACGCTGACGGACCTCTACAACAACATGGTTGCGGCTTTTTCCGCGCAGTTCGAGCGGCTGCTTGATCTGATCGTCACGCCGGGCTGGCGACAATATCAACTGCTCATCATCCTGTTGCTGTGGGCGCTGGCTTTGCTGCTGAAATTCCTGACCCAGTCTAGATGGGATGCCTGGGCCCGTTCACGCACGGGATGGCCGAAATGGCGGCTCCGGGTTCTGGTACAGTTGATGCGGCGGTTGGCGCTGGTCTACTTCATCCTGCTTTCGTGGGCATTGTATCTGATCATGCAGCAGCTCACCTGGCCGTCGCGCAGCTATATCATCGGGGTGATAGCTACGCTGGCGGCGGCATGGCTGGCAATAGCACTGGTCGCGAGACTGGTCCAAAACCGCACGCTTCGCCGGATTTTCAAGTGGGCAATGTGGATCTACGCAACGCTAGTCGCGCTGAATCTGACGGATGACGTCGCGGGTTTTCTTGACGGAGTGGCGATTTCCATCGGGGACCTGCATATTTCGGCCCTTGGTATTCTCAAAGCCACATTGCTGATTGGTATCCTGCTGACACTGGCCCGTATCGGCACGCGCGCAGCCGAACGCGCATTGCAAAGCAATGACGACATAACCCCGTCCATGCAGGTGCTATTGTCAAAAGGCATACAGGTTCTGCTTTACGGGGCAGTCTTTATGGCTGCGATCCGAACGTTAGGGTTCGATCTGACCGGCATCGCGCTTTTGTCCGGCGCCATCGGCGTGGGTATCGGGTTCGGTTTGCAAAAAGTGGTGTCGAACCTGATATCGGGGATCATCATCCTGATGGACCGCTCGATCAAGCCGGGCGACGTAATCTCGTTGGGGGATACGTTCGGTTGGATCAATGCGCTGGGCGCGCGATACGTGTCGGTCGTAACACGGGACGGGCGCGAGTACCTGATCCCAAACGAAGATCTGATTACCAACCAGGTGGTGAACTGGTCGCATTCCGACCGGTTCGTAAGGTTGGATCTGGATTTTGGAACCAGCTATGACGACGATCCGCATAAAGTGCGCGCGACGGCAATCAGGGCGGTGAAGGCGGTTGCCCGGGTCCTGAGCGGCGGCAAACATGAACCGGTTTGCCACATCACCGGATTTGGTGACAGCAGCGTGGACTATGTGCTGAGGTTCTGGATCAGCGACCCGACAAAGGGGCTGACCAATATCCGGGGCAACGTCTATCTGGCGCTTTGGGACGCATTTAAGGAAGAAGGTATCTCGATCCCCTTCCCGCAGCGCGAAGTCCGGCTGTTGTCGGACGGCGCAACTGCGCAACAGATCATCACAGAGTAAGCGTCTGTGTACGCCCTGCAGCGTGCATTCATTGAAATGTTGCATTCCCCTTGCTACCTTATTAGTACCCCGGCGCCGGGGTTTCACGGCGCGCAGCAAAGGAGGACTATGTCCTGTCTCTACATACACAGGCGGGTTTGCCCGCCGATGATGGGGTCAACATAATGGCCCACTCTCAGTCAATCAGCGACAAGCTGCTTGAACGAATCCTTTCCTCACTTTCCGATGACAAGGCCGAAGACGTCGTGCAGATCAACCTGCAGGGCAAATCATCGGTTGCGGATCACATGGTGATTGCCTCGGGTCGGTCGACCCGTCAGGTTTCGGCCATGGCGGAAAAGCTGACGGATCGCATCAAGCAGGAATTCGGTTTCACCTCGAAGGTCGAAGGCAAGGACACCGGCGACTGGGTGCTGATCGATACGGGCGACGTCATCGTCCATATCTTCCGCCCCGAAGTGCGTGAATTCTATCAGCTGGAAAAGATGTGGCTGCCTCAGGGCGGCAGCGCCTCGGCGAACTGAGGCGCCATCCCGGCCTGCATTAACAGGCCGGAGGCGAGAGAGATATGCGTATCAGCATAGTTGCGGTCGGGCGATTGCGCGCCGGACCCGAGAAGACACTGCTTGACGATTACCTGACCCGTTTTGACCGGACCGGCCGTGCGCTGGGCCTTGGGCCTGCGCAGGTGATCGAGGTTGAAGACAAGAAAAACGCAGGCATGGCAGCCGAGGCCGCGCTGCTGCGCAAGGCCCTACCCAAAGGGGCAGTGTTGTGCACGCTGGATGAACGGGGGCGGGTCATGTCCTCGCCCGATTTCGCGAAGAAGCTGGGTGATTGGCGCGACGCGGGCCGGCAGGACCTGGCATTTGTTATCGGTGGCGCGGATGGAATCGACCCAGTTCTGCGGGCCGAGGCGGATTTTTCCGTTTCATTCGGGTCAATGGTCTGGCCCCATATGCTGGTCCGTGTGATGCTGGCCGAGCAACTTTACCGGGCCGCGACCATTCTGTCAGGTGGCCCCTACCACCGGGTCTGACATGGCGCAGCTTCTGATCGTTTATCACTCCCGCACAGGCGGTGCCCGGCAGATGGCCGAAGCGGCGGCCGAAGCAGCGCGAGGTGAGGCTGACACAAAGCTTATTCCAGCCAATCAAGCCGGGCCGGAAGATCTGCTGGCTGCCGATGGCTACATCTTTTGCGCGCCAGAAAACCTGGCGGCAATTTCGGGTCTGATGAAGGAATTCTTCGACCGCTGCTACTACCCGGTGCTGGGAAAACTAGAAGGCCGACCCTATGCGCAGATGATTTGCGCAGGATCAGATGGCGAAAACGCCGCCCGTCAGATCGCACGGATAGCCACCGGTTGGCGATTGAAAGCTGTTCAGCCTCCGCTGATCATTTGCACCCATGCGCAATCGCCCGAGGCCATATTGGCCGAAAAGACAATCCCGCAAGACCAGCTGGATCAATGCCGCGAGACAGGAGCCGCTTTGGGTGCGGGTCTGGCCATAGGTATTTTCTGAGGGTCAATCCAGTTTGACAACCGTGGTGCCTCCATTCCATCCATCGACGATGCACCGTGCCTGAATTTGCACCTGGTTCTGGCCTTTTGGAATGACCACCCCACCCAAAGAGCGGGTAAAGGGTTGTTCGGTTTCGTGTGGATGGACCAGCACGCGCATTCCCAATTCGTTTCCATCCATATCCTGAACACGCCAGCCGTCGGCGTAATGATCCCAACCCGTATCGGAATGCCGGATCGTTACATCGAACCGCCATGTATCGCCGTTCGCACTAGTGCGGACCTGCTCGATTGTTGGCGGGTCGGCAAGGGCAGGGCTGGCCATTAAGGCACAGAGAATAAAGTATCGCATCGCACCAGTGTAGCCAGTGAGGTAGCGCATCGGTATCACGTATCCGTGCTGGCGGCTCGGGCCATCAGTATTTCCCGGGAATGTGAGGCGAACTCGCGCCGATACAAGACGCCAAACGTGACCGCTGTGCCCAAAATGAGCGCGACAGGTCCAAGAAACCACGCCAGCGATGCCAATGCAAAATAGGTGGCGCGCAGGCCACGGTTGAAGCTGCGCGCTGCGGTGACACAGATCTCGGCCGCCTGACCGGCGCGGGGATAGGTTTGCGGGTCTTCGGGGTCATTGGGAACTGCAGCCATCAACACGGCGCAATACCCGAAAAGGCGGTGCGCCCACACATATTTCAGAAATGCGTTGGCCAGCAGCAATACGACGAAAAGGATCTTGATCTCCCAGACCATTGCCGGAACACTGCCGATGGCAAGGTCGATTGCGACGCCTGCCAGTCTTTCAGTGTTGCCCAGCAGGGCCAGCCCGCCCCCGATGGCAATCATCGTGGTCGACGCGAAAAATGTACTGCCCTGCCGCATGGCCGCCACGACTTGCGCGTCGAACATGCGCGGTTGGCGGGTCACCATCTCGCGCATCCAGTCGCGCCGGTAATCGTCCATCATGAGGGCTACGGATTGTCTCTGCGGCGACGGATGTTCGATTTTCCACCCGATCCACAGCCACGCACCCAGCAGCAGAAGCAGTGATGCATAGTCCAAAGGGGCAAAAAGAGCGGCGCGTTCGATCCAGGTCATGGCCGCGACAGTAAGGCCGGGCATGGGAACTTGCCAGAGTAAGAAATTGGTAATATTATTTTACCAAAAGGAGTGATGCCATGGAGATGCCAAAGCCAAGCCCGGATGTTCTGAGCCGGAAATCTGCGCTTGTTGCGCGGCTGTCGCGGGTTCTGCCCGAAGATGCGATCATCCATGACCCCGCCGAAACCCGCGCTTACGAGTGTGACGCTTTGACAGCCTATAAATGCCCGCCGATGCTGGCCGTGCTGCCGTCAAGCACACAGCAGGTTTCGGACGTTCTGCGCATTTGTCATGACGAAAACGTGCCTGTGGTGCCGCGCGGCGCGGGCACTTCATTGGCCGGTGGAGCCTTGCCCACGGCGGATTGCGTCATTCTGGGCGTCGCACGGATGAATGAGGTGTTGGAAATCGACTACGACAACCGCTTCATCAGAGTACAGACGGGTCGCACCAATCTGAGCGTTACCGGCGCGGTCGAAGAGGAGGATTTCTTCTACGCCCCTGATCCGTCTTCGCAGCTGGCCTGTGCCATTGCTGGCAATATCGCGATGAACTCAGGCGGTGCGCATTGCCTCAAATATGGGGTGACAACAAACAACCTCTTGGGCGTGACCATGGTCATGATGGACGGCAGCGTTGTCGAAATTGGTGGTGCGCATCTGGATGCACCAGGTCTGGACCTGTTGGGCGTCATCTGTGGGTCCGAAGGTCAACTGGGAGTGGTGACCGAGGCCACGTTGCGTATTCTTCGCAAGCCCGAAGGCGCACGACCGGTTCTGATGGGTTTCAATGACAATGAGGTTGCGGGGCAGTGTGTCTCGGACATCATCAAATCGGGCATATTGCCGGTTGCGATCGAGTTCATGGATACCCTGTGCATCAGGGCCTGCGAAAACTTTGCCCATGCCGGTTATCCCGATTGCCATGCGCTGCTGATCGTCGAAGTGGAGGGGTCTGACGCTGAAATCGATTATCAGCTTTCGAAAATCATCGAGATAGCCAAACGCCATGACCCCGTTGAATTGCGCGAAAGCCAGTCGGCCGAGGAAAGCGCCAAGATCTGGTTGGGTCGGAAATCTGCATTCGGTGCCATGGGACAATTGAACGATTATATGTGTCTGGATGGGACGATCCCGGTGTCAGCCCTACCAACCGTTCTGCGCCGCATCGGAGAACTGAGTGAAGAGTTTGGGTTGCCGGTCGGAAATGTGTTCCACGCAGGCGACGGAAATATGCATCCGCTGATCCTGTTCGATGCCAACAAACCCGGCGATCTGGAAAAATGCGAAGCTTTCGGGGCAGAGATTCTGAAGCTGTGTGTTGACGAGGGCGGCTGTTTGACTGGGGAGCATGGTGTGGGGATCGAAAAGCGGGATCTGATGTCTCATCAATATTCACCTGCCGACCTTGAGGCGCAGATGGCGGTTAAGGACGTTTTCGATCCCAAATGGCTGCTGAACGCGGCCAAAGTGTTTCCGCTCGACGTGTCGGAGCCGCGGCGAATGGCAGCAGAATAAGGGGGCGCTGCCCCCTTGCCCCCGGAGTATTTTTGAAAAGATGAAGCCAATGAGACCTGAGACTGAGGCCGATCTGGCAAAGCTGGTGGCCGGGTTGGAAAACCCTGTACGCATTGTCGGAGGCGGGACGCGTGGAATTGTCGGTCCGCATGCAGAAATCGAAACCGGAGCTTTGCGCGGTATCACGCTATATGAACCCGGGGCGCTGACCCTTGTTGCACGGGCAGGAACGCCTTTGGCAGAGATCACGGCGGCGCTGGAAGCAGAGGGCCAGCACCTCGCATTTGAGCCGATGGACCATCGCGGTTTGCTGGGAACACAGGGTGAACCGACCATTGGCGGTGTCGTCGCGGCCAATATTTCGGGCCCTCGACGGATTCAGGCCGGGGCCTGCCGGGACTTTCTGCTGGGGGTGCGCTATGTCGATGGGCGCGGGCAGGTGATCAAGAACGGTGGCCGCGTCATGAAGAACGTCACCGGGTACGATCTGGTCAAATTGATGGGCGGGTCCTGGGGTACTTTAGGGGTTTTGACCGAGGTCTCGCTGAAGGTGCTGCCCAAACCGGAACGGGCGGCAACATTATCTGTTGCGGTTCGGGATGCTGGTACTGCGGTTCGGGTGTTGTCCGCTGCACTGAGATCGCCGTTCGAGGTAACCGGGGCTGCGTATGATCCCGACGCCGGGAAAGCCCTGCTTAGGGTCGAAGACTTCACGGATGCGGTCGCATATCGTACAGGCAGGTTGACGGCTGAACTGTCCCGGTTTGGTGAGATTTCAGAGGAAGCGGATGCAGACACGCTTTGGGCTGGTATCCGCGATGCTCATCCGTTTCAGGGGCAGGACGGGGATGTCTGGCGGCTTTCAGTTAAACCCGGAGATGCGGCCGAAGTTTCAGCGCGTGCTGAAGCGGATCAGTTGCTTTTTGACTGGGGCGGCGGGCTTGTCTGGCTGCGCGTCCCGAAAGGTACGGATCTGCGCGCGCGGCTTGATGTGTTTTCCGGCCACGCGACACTTGTGCGAGCGGATGCAGAAACGGTCGCGCGACTGGGGCGCTTTCAACCAGAGAACGCGGCCGTCTCGACCCTGACAAATGGATTGCGCGCGAAGTTTGACCCACGTGGTTTGTTCAATCCGGGACTGATGGGATAGGTTTATGCAGACATCATTCACAGAACGGCAGTTGCAAGACCCGGCAACCAAACGCGCGAACGAAATTCTGCGAAATTGCGTCCATTGTGGATTCTGCACGGCAACATGTCCGACCTATCAGGTTCTTGGCGACGAGTTGGACAGCCCGCGCGGGCGCATCTATCTGATCAAGGATATGCTCGAAAACGAGCGGCAGCCCGACGAAAAGACGGTCAAACATATCGACCGGTGCCTGTCCTGCCTGGCTTGCATGACCACTTGCCCATCAGGTGTGCACTACATGCATCTGGTCGATCACGCGCGTGAATATATCGAGGCGAATTACAAGCGCCCTTTGACGGATCGCATTTTGCGTTGGGTTCTGGCGCGGATCCTGCCCTATCCGATGCGCTTTCGCTGGGCCTTGATCGGGGCTAAACTGGGTCGCCCGTTCCGGTTCTTGATGCCAGATGCCCGGTTGCGTGCCATGCTGGACATGGCGCCAATGAACATTCCACCGGTCAGCCGCAACGATGATCCACAAAACTTTGCGCCCGAAGGCGAGCGGAAAAAGCGGGTGGCCCTGATGACGGGATGCGCGCAGAAAGCGCTGAATACCGACATTAATGACGCCACGATCCGTCTGCTGACCCGGCTTGGATGTGAGGTTGTGGTGGCTGAGGGTGCTGGATGTTGTGGAGCACTGACCCATCACATGGGCAAGGTGAAAGACAGCCATGCAGCCGCAATCGCCAATATCAGGGCCTGGATTCGCGAGATGGACGGCGACGGATTGGACGCCATCGTGATCAATACCTCGGGCTGTGGGACGACAGTCAAGGATTACGGGCATATGTTCCGAAACGACACGCTCTCGGATGATGCTGCGCGGGTCTCGGGTATTGCGATGGATATCAGTGAGCTGGTTATGCAGCTGAATTTGCCCGAAGGGCGTGATCAGGACCTTACTGTTGCGTATCACGCAGCCTGTTCACTGCAACATGGGCAGAAGATCAAGACCTATCCCAAAGACCTGCTGAAACGTGCCGGGTTCAAAGTGGTCGAGCCCGCCGACAGCCATTTGTGCTGCGGTAGCGCAGGGACTTACAACCTCATGCAGCCGGAAATCTCGGGTCAGTTGAAGCAGCGTAAAATAAAGGCACTGGAGGTCAAGAAACCCGATATCATCGCCGCAGGCAATATCGGCTGCATGATGCAGATCGGGTCCGGCACCCAAGTGCCAGTCGTTCATACGGTCGAGCTGCTGGATTGGGCGACAGGGGGGCCAAAGCCACCCGCCTTGCAACGGGCAGAGGGCGCTGTTCCCATATTGCGATGAGCCGCCCTGATGCCGACCCGCATCATTTCCTCAGGAAATTCCCCTGTACACCGATCGCCCTATTTTCGCCCAACGGGGCACGTACGACAAAAGCTTCAGAGTGAGTCTCCGGAGACCCGAGTGCGCAACTGGATTAAGGCGATTGTGCTTTGTGCTTTGCCGATGGCGGCTACAGCACAGGACACCAGGCTGGAAAGCCTGGAGACCTCGGATTCCGGGCGCGAATGGATGGCTGTCGGGCGTCTGGATATTGCCGGAAAAGGGTTTTGCACCGGAACGCTTGTGTCGCCGACCCTTGTGCTGACAGCTGCGCACTGCCTGTTTGACAAGGTTTCCGGGCAGCGGGTGAACCCGTCCGATATCGAATTTCTGGCCGGGTGGAGGCTGGGCCGCGCTCTGGCTTATCGAACGGCAAGACAAGCTGTAATTCACCCGGATTATCAATTCAGTGCCGAGTCGTCGACGGACCGTGTCGGCGCGGATGTCGCCCTGATCGAGCTTTGGCAGCCGATCCGCAACACATCGGTCATTCCGTTTGAATCAGGAGATCAGCCCCGCCGGGGTGCGGAGGTGGGTGTGGTGTCATATGCGCATGACCGGTCGGAAGCACCTTCGTTGCAACAGGTTTGTTCGGTCATGAACCGGCAGGCAGGCGTTATGATCATGTCCTGCGACGTCGATTTCGGATCTTCAGGGGCACCGGTTTTTTCCTTTACAGGCGCGCGCCCTCAAATCGTGTCGGTTGTGGCGGCAAAGGCCAGCATGGATGGCCAGAGCGTTGCGATCGGCACTGCGGTTGAACATTCGCTGCAACTGCTGCGCGACGAGCTGTCTGCCGGGCATGGATTTGGATTGTCGACCTCCGGTTCAAGTACCGGCAAGAACGTCGGTGCAAGGTTTGTCAGGCCATGACCAAGGTCTTATTAATTTTGCTTTTGGGCCTGAGTGTTCTGGCGACCGCATCCCATGCGCAAGCCAACAAACGCAAGCTGACAGACCGGGATGACCTTTATGGTTGGGAAGCAATCGGGCGGCTGGATGTGCGCGAAGAGTCCTATTGCACAGGTACGCTGATCGCGCAGGACATGGTGCTGACCGCTGCCCATTGTGCTGTGGACCGCCGTACCGGGGAAACATACGCGCCCAAAGACATCACGTTTCGTGCGAGTCTGAGCAACGGCAACGCGTTGGCCGAACGTCAGGTCACGCAGATTGCGGTTCTGCCCGGCTACGCTTCAAATAACCCGCTTTCGCACGAAGGTGTTCGGATGGATGTCGCCCTGATGCGGCTGAATGAGCCCATTCCGTATTCGATTGCCGATCCTTTCGTGTTGCACAGCGGGCGAGTTTCGGGAAACGAGATCAGCATAGCCTCGTATGGGCGCGGACGATCCGAGGCGATCACGCGCGAAAGGTCGTGCCGCGTATTGGATCGCAGGCAGGGCCTGATCACATTTGATTGCGACGTCACCTTCGGGTCTTCCGGATCCGCCATTCTGGTAAAAAACGGTTCGCGCTGGCAGGTTTTGTCCGTGGTTTCAGCGGTAGGCACCAACGGTCGAAGAAAGGTGGGGTTCGGCATGGAGCTTGACGGAATAGTGGCCGAGCTCAAGTCCATCATGCGGCGCGATGCGCCAAAACCAACAGCTACGATCCGCCGGTTACAGGCTGGGTCCGGCGCGTCCGGGTCTGGCGCGAAATTCATCAGCTCCGGCGGGGGTTGAACTCGGTCAAATCGCTTCCCATGTCACTGATATCGGATCGCCACAACGGGGTCCGTCATCAACATTGGTCCGTCCAGCCGGAGGGCCAGATCGTGAATCGCTCAAAAATGAGGATATGACACATGCGTACATTTGATTTTGCACCGCTGCACCGCGCCACCATTGGCTTTGACCAGATCGCCGACATGATGGATCGTGTTCTGACCAATGATGTGGCACAGCCAAGCTATCCACCCTACAACATCGAAAAAACCGATGTCGACACTTACCGTATCTCGGTGGCCGTCGCCGGTTTTTCAGAAAGCGACCTGTCCGTTGAAGTGAAAGAAAACGCGCTGGTTGTTGCAGGTAAGAAGGCATCCGAGGACAAGAGCCGCAGCTATCTGCATCGCGGCATCGCAACCCGCGCGTTCGAGCGTCGCTTTGCGCTGGCCGATCACGTCCGTGTCACCGGTGCAAGCCATGAGAACGGAATGCTGAACATCGACCTGAAGCGCGAAGTGCCCGAGGCACTGAAACCGCGCCGGATCGAAATTACCTCGGCTAAAGCCATCGAAAAAGATGTGGTTGACGCCAAGGCCGTGAACTGAGGCTTTGAAAGCCTAGCGGCAGTCTCCTCCTCCCGGACTGCCGCAACACCCGCGCCCCGCGTTCCTCCAGACGCGGGGCGTTGTTTTTTTGATGAAAACGCCTTTGCATATCAAAGCGTGGGCCCGGTAAACTCCGCTACACTAATCGCGAACCTGTGCTAGAACTTGCAGATGTCGACGACATCCACGCAGACTAGACCGGCTATTCCTCAACCGCTTGCGGTTGTTGGCGTTCTTTTCGCTTCAATTTGTTTCGGGCTTGTTCCCTATTTCAGCAGGGGGCTGACCGAGCAGGGCGTCGCACCTTTCGCGGTCGCATTCTACCGCTACATCGTTCCGGCGGTTTTGTTACTGCCAGTTCTCGTCGTACATCGAACAGCCTGGCGCGAGATTTGTTGGGGTCTTGCGGTCGGAGTGGTGATGGGGCTTGGCTGGATCGGATATGTCACAGCCCTAAAGACACTGCCCGCATCGACGGTGGGCGTGCTCTATATGACATATCCGGTTTTCACGTTGATCATTGCGTGGGCTTTGTTCGCCGATACTCCCACAAGGCGTGCGATTCTTGCTTCTGGTCTCATAATTCTGGCTGCCATCATAGCAGGCTCGCCAGCATCCGTTCCGGTCGAGCACATTCCTACGCTTTTAATCTCGCTGGCGGCGCCATTTGGTTTTGGCTTCGGGATTTCTGTTCTGGTCCACAGGTTGTCCCGAATTGCGCCACTTGCACGTATCGCCTCGGTGTCTCTGGGATCGGTACTTGGGCTTTTGCCTTTGATGCTGAATGCAGACGTTTCCACGCTGCTTCCTGAAGGTCAGTCCGATTGGGTTCTGATCATTGGAATTGGATTGGTCACGGCGCTTGTGCCGCAGCTTGTCTACACGATCTGTTCGCCGCTGATCGGCGCTTCTCAAACTGCGGTTGTCGGAAGCATTGAATTGCCCACGATGTTTGCAGTCGGGTTCTTTGCGTTTGGAGAAGCGATCACAACTGCGCAAGCCATAGCCTGTGCTTTGGTCTTAGGGGCGATTGCAATAACCAGAAGTCGGGTGACGCGCACCGTAACGACCGTGATAGCGAAAAACGAAAAGACGTAAGTTTGGGATCGTATCGAGCCCCATACGAAAAGTTCCTGCGATGCTTGCGCGTGGGGAATTCATGCTTGGTGAAATAAGTTTATTTCCCAGCCGCCACCGGTCCGTTTGACCCGAACAACGCCTCGCCTGCGGGCAGAATGGCCACCGCCCCAAGGCGATGGCCCGCCAGATCAGACCGACATGCAGACGTATTTCATCTCAAGATAGTCTTCCATGCCGTGATGGCTGCCTTCTCGGCCCAGACCGGATTGCTTGACGCCGCCGAACGGGCCTAGCTCAGTCGAGATGATGCCGGTGTTCACGCCGACAATGCCATATTCCAGCGCCTCGGCCACTTTGTAGACGCGGCTCAGGTCCTTTGCATAGAAATACGAGGCCAGTCCAAAGATCGTGTCATTCGCCATGGCGATCACGTCATCTTCATTCTCGAACTTGAACAGCGGTGCCAGTGGGCCAAAGGTTTCATCCTGCGCCACCATCATGTCCTGAGTCACGCCGGTCACAATGGTCGGCTGAAAGAACGTACCGCCCAGACCGTGAGGCAATCCGCCGGTCAGAACGGCGCCGCCCTTGTCCGTGACATCCCTGATATGCTCTTCCACCTTGGCGACCGCATCGGCATTGATCAGCGGGCCGGTTGTGGTGCCCTCAGTCAGACCGTCGCCGATTTTCAGGGCTTCAACTGCCGCTTTCAGTTTGGCAGCGAACGCGTCGTAAACACCGGCCTGTACATAGATGCGGTTGGCGCAGACACAGGTCTGGCCGTTATTGCGGAATTTGCACAGCATCGCGCCTTCGACGGCTGCATCCAGATCGGCGTCATCAAACACGATAAAGGGTGCATTGCCGCCCAGTTCCATCGAGCATTTCATGACCTGATCAGCAGCTTGCCGCAGCAGGATACGCCCCACCTCGGTCGAGCCGGTAAAGGTCAACTTGCGCACACCGGGGTTTTCGCAGAACTCCTTGCCGATCTCGCTGGCCTGGGATGAAGGCACCACGTTGAAGACACCAGCTGGCACGCCGGCTTGTTCCGCAAGAAGCGCCAGAACCAGCGCGGACAGTGGTGTTTCTGCCGCCGGGCGGGCAACAAAGGCACACCCCGCCGCCAGCGCCGGCCCTGCCTTGCGCGTGATCATGGCGTTTGGAAAGTTCCAGGGTGTGATCGAAGCCGCCACACCAATGGGCTGTTTCAGCACCATGATCCGCTTGTCGCGCTGATGTCCCGGGATGGTCTCGCCATACACTCGCTTGGCTTCTTCACCGAAAAACTCGATGAAGGACGCGCCATAGCCGATTTCGCCGATGGCCTCAGCCAGCGGTTTACCCTGTTCTGCGGTCAGGATCTTGCCCAGATCTTCGGCGTTCTCCATCATCAGGTCGAACCAGCGCCGCAGGATCACGGCACGTTCCTTGCCGGTCAGCTTGGCCCATTCCTTTTGCGCGGCTTCGGCCTGTGCGATTGCTCCGGCAACCTGCGCGCGGCTGACATCGGCCACTTTGGCCACCACATCGCCCCGGGCCGGGTTGGTCACGTCGAACGTTCCGTTGTCACCATCCACCCACTGACCGCCGATATAGGCTTTGGTTACAAGCAGGCCTGGGTTCTTCAGAATTGATTTTAGATCAGTCGTTGCGTCCAGCATGTCATTCTCCGCGCAGAAATTGAGTTGGCGCACCCAATCAGGTGTTGAAGGCTTTGTCTATGGCCACTGATACAGGTCGATCAGCCCAGTTTTGATCAAATTATTTTCGGACCTAATCGTTGCAGCATAGTCGCAGCGTTGAGTTCTACGTCAGGTTGCGATCACGCGGCTTTTCTTTCCACCCCAAGTTTGCCAGAGTTTGCGTGATTTTTGGACTCAAGGGGATGTAAATGACCGTAACATTTCCTATCTTATTGGGTAATTAAAGAAAAAAAGGACAGCAGAGATGTCGAACCAGCAATTCGAAGCGCTCATCAAAGAAACGCAAACGAAAGTGCGCGAAAGCCAGTCGCAGATTGAGGGGCTGACCTCGCGCATCGAAGCGGCGCGGGCCAAGATTGGAACGGCCGAGGCCGATATCGACATCGAAAATGCCACGCTCGAGGATGTTCACGCCCACACTGAGGTGATGAACGCCAACATCGCCGAGCTGATCATGGGTCTGGACGATGTTACCAACGCGTTTTCCAAGGATTTCGACGAGATGCGCTCGAAAACCGGGTGGGAATCGTTTGTTGGCATCTTTTCCAAGGGAAAATCCGAGTCGCTGCGGCAAGAGCGGATGCGCACGGCCAATATCGACGACAAGTTGCAGGATCTGATCGCCAAATCCGATGTGATCGTGAAGCTGCTGCAAGGGCAGCTGACCGTGCTGGAAGAACAACGCGTAAAGGTCGAGGACAACCTGACAGGCACGCTGGATGACCGTGAGGCAACCGTGGCCGAACTGGAAGCATTGCGGGCCGAGATTCAGGGCATGGACCCGGCGATTATCACGCTCGAAAACAAGATCAGCGTTGAACAGGACGCCGCCGCGCGCACCCAGCTGGAAACTCAGCTGGCCGAACTGAACAAGCAATACAACGCCAAGGTTCAGGAAGAGCAGGTCAAGTTGGCCAAGTCTCAGACACTGGAGCGTTATATCGAAAAGGGTAAGACCTGGGTCGATTCGCTCCAGAACCAGGCGGCGACGCAGATGGTGCTGATCAACAAGCTGCAGACAGACACGCAGCAGCGCGTGGTGCTGTATGACGCCCTGACAAAATCGCTGAAAACCGCGCAGCAGCAGGACGTGGCCCACCGCATCAACGAGATCGGTGTGCAGACGGATCAAGAGGCGCAGACGGCGATGGCCGCCATCGGCACCGCGACCAACCAGAAAATGGCCGACATGCTTGAGGCGCACGAGGACCACATGGTCTTTGCCCGTGACGTTCTTGAGAAAAAGGCCAAGGCGGATGAGCGGTTTGCGCGCCGGTTTGCCTCGATTGTCGAGAAGCATGATAAGAATTTGTATGGGGGATGAGTGCGTGCGTTATTCTGCGCGAGAAATCTCTCTAGCCGTATTGGCAGTTATAACGGTGGCCCTAACGATTGCGTTTGGCGTCGGGCTGATTGCAAATATCCCAACTCTAAGTGTGGTTGCGATTTGGACCATGCTACCCAGTCAGCTTCTGATTGCTTACTTTGTGAAATCCTCATCAGACGCTGCTGAGGGTTGGGGGGGCGAGTTTACATTTGGAAAAGCAATCTTCTCAAAAGCTCTCTGGCGAAAGTATAGAAAGGAGTGGGCATTGCCTTTTGCAGGTATGTTCCTAGGAGCTCCACTGTTTTTGCGGTGGGGGTTGCCGGTGAGCGGCGTTGTTGGGCTCTACCTCTTTATTTTTGTGGCTCAACTTGAAGACTGCAGGGCAAAAATTTCCGCTCGCGTATGCGCAAATGACTAACCCCAGCCAAGACCATGTCGGCTTGACTGACACCTTCGCCTCGCGTCGCTATTTCCGCAAATTTGAGGTGATCACTGTCCATCTTCTGCGTGTGGCCGCGACGATGGAGGCGGAGGGCGCAATCAGCAAGCAAGAGGTGCGGATCGTATCGCGCTACCTCTCGGGGTTGCTCTACACTTTCCGCGCGCTGTCGATGAAATACCTGCTGGTCGGGCGCGATACGGGGCGGTTCTTTGGCAGCCTTGCAATGGACAAGCGCGACAGCGGGTTTCCGGTGGCGGCCGAGTTGCTGACCATGGCCAATGACGCGCAGCAGGCGCAGGTGCATCTGGCGAATATGCCCTCGGAAGATGACCTGAAAACCGACATGGTCCGCACGATCATCGGCGACCGGGAAATCCCCACCAAACTGCAATTTGCGCTGTCACAAAGGCTCTATTATGAAGAGTTGCTGAAGGGTCAGCTGTTCTGGGCCCGCAACGATCCTGAGTGCCACTGGATCGGGAATGAGGGCGAGCGGCGCAAGTTCATGATCCACTGGGCGGTCTATGACAGCCAGATCAACCTGCCCGTCATCTATCTGATGCAGCTGGAGGACACAGGCAAAACCGCCCTGCCCAAGGACCAACGCCGCTGGCCTGAGGTGCAGGCTCACCTGATGGCGCAGTCTTTAGGCGGGCTGAAACTGGTGACCATCGCCAAGGGCTTTGATCAGGATTTCAACGACCTGCACCCCAAACACCTGCGACGTATTCACGTGGGGCCGATGTATTCTTCGGCCTTTACCGAACAATCCGGCCCCTTGCGGCAGGTGCTGGA
>NZ_JBXWQZ010000011.1:0-94069 GCF_059612645.1 Ruegeria sp. YKSF131
TCGGTCTCGGCGTTTACGCGAAGTGGTGTGATCTGTGCAACCAGTTTGACCAACACAAACGTGACAACTGCCGTGAAGGCACCCACGATAACCAGCCCACCCAACTGGGCAGTCCATGTGCCAAGGCCAAACAGGGCGATCATGATGGTGCCGAAGATGCCTCCGACGCCATGTACCGCGAACACGTCCAGCGTGTCGTCGATATTCAGCTTGTTGCGCACCAGACTGACGGCTTCCTGACACAGAATGCCCGCAACAGCACCGATGATGAGGGCCTGAACCGGACCCACAAAACCCGAAGCGGGCGTGATCGAGGCCAGACCTGCAATTGTTCCGGTAACAAGACCCACCATCGAGGCTTTGCCAAATCGGATGCGTTCCCAAAGCGCCCATGTCAACGAGGCAGTAGCGGCGGACAGGTGGGTAACGGTCATCGCCATCGCAGCACCTCCGTCCGCGGCCAGTTGCGAGCCGCCATTAAAGCCGAACCAGCCGACCCACAGCATCGCGGCGCCCACCATGACATAGCCGGGATTATGCGGCGGGGTCGTGCGGTTGCGGCGCGGGCCAAGGATGACGGCGATGATCAGGGCTGCCAGACCAGCGGTTTCGTGCACCACGATACCACCTGCGAAATCACGCACGCCAATGTCGCCCAAAATACCACCATCGGCCAGCATTCCACCGCCCCAGATCCAGTGAACCACCGGCGCATAGCACAGCAGCATCCATAGCGCCGAGAAGGTCAGTACAAAGCCAAAGCCTACCCGTTCGACATATGCGCCCACGATCAGGGCCGGGGTGATGATGGCAAAGGTCATCTGAAAGGCAAAGAACAGGATTTCCGGTAGAGTGCCAGCAAGGCTGTCCACATCAACACCGTTGAGGAAAGCCTTGCCCAAACCACCCCAAAGCCCACTTTCACCGGGCCCAAAGGCGATGGAGTACCCGGCCACCAGCCACAGAATGCTCATCAAACAGGCAATGGCAAAGCAATGCATAAAAACGCTGAGCACGTTTCGGGCACGTACGAGCCCGCCATAAAACAAGGCCAGCCCCGGCAATGTCATGAAAAGGACCAGTGCTGTAGCAACTATGATCCAGGCTGTATCGGCTCCATTCATGGGCCGCTCTCCTTTTCCCTGCATGGTTTCCCGGGCAGGTCATCTGACAACGCTCCGGGGTCGAGTGAGTGTATGTGCAGAGCCTTGAAGCGGAGGGCAGGTGAGGAAAAAAGAGGCAACACCCAAATTGGTCGCCTATTTTGTCGCCTTTTGTTCAAGTGATGACAGTTTTGGCGGCTATGGGCAGATAATGCCCAAAAATCGTGCGCGTTATGAAAGGCCAGTCAGAAGCAACGCCAGCGCATGATCCCGCGCGGCGCGGCGCACCGCATCCCGCCCTTGCGCGCCAAACTCAATCGTTTCGGTTTGGGTTTCCCGGCCTTCTCTTGCCAGTCCGAAACATACGCGCCCTTCGGGTTTGAACTCAGACCCGCCCGGCCCGGCAATGCCGGTAATCGCGACGGCAAGCTGAGCTTGTGAGTTGCGCAATGCGCCTTCGGCCATTTCGCGAGCGACCTGCTCGGACACTGCGCCGAAAGCCTGCAGGGTTTCTGCCAGCACACCCAGCATGTCCTGTTTGGCCCTGTTGGTATAGGTAACAAAACCCCGATCCACGACGGCCGAACTACCGGGTATATCCGTCAGGGCCGCAGCGACCATACCGCCGGTGCAGCTTTCCGCTGTCGCGATCACAACGCCCTGCGCCTTGGCGCGGTTCAGCAGGTCGGGCACGTTCATAGGCCCAGAACCCCGTGCGCGATGCCTGCCAGAACCATCACGCCAACGGCTGCGAAAATACCCGCAATCACGTCGTCCAGCATCACTCCAATAGGATCGCCGCGACGATCTGCCCAACCGACGGGGCCGGGTTTGGTGATGTCGAACAGGCGAAACAGGGCGAACCCGGCAACCCAGCCGGGCCAGAGGGCGGTAATGTCGATCCCATGCGCCCAGGACGGATATGAGATCGCCCAGAGTGCAATGAACTGGCCCGCAACCTCATCAATGACGATTTCCGACGGGTCGTGATCGTCCTGACCGTCGGTCATCACGCGCGTGGCCCACAGGCCGCCTGCGAACACCACGAGCGTTGCGATTGCCAGCAATGGGAATCCGCCCAGCGTGTGCAGGACCCAAGCCATCGGCAGCGCGGCCAGCGAACCCCAGGTGCCGGGGGCAGGGCGTATATATCCGACGCCGCCAACGGTGCCAATCAACTGCGCCGCGTTCATGATTTCACCAGACAGGCCGTCGCAAGCGATGCGATGCCTTCACTGCGACCGGTGAAGCCCAGACGCTCGGACGTGGTGGCCTTGACCGAGATCTGATCGACGCACAAGCCCATGATTTTGGACATTTCTTCTCGCATGGCAGCGGCGTGAGGGCCAATCTTCGGATATTCACAGACCAGCGTGCAATCCACGTTCGAGATGCGATATCCCATCTGTCCGGCCAATTCGACCGCGTGACGCAGAAAGATCTTGCTGGCGGCACCTTTCCATTGTGGATCCGAGGGCGGGAAGTGCTGCCCGATATCGCCTTGCGCCAATGCGCCATAAATCGCGTCGGTTACAGCATGCATCCCGACATCTGCATCCGAGTGCCCCTGCAACCCGCGATCATGGGGAACCTTTACACCGCAAAGGACAACATGATCCCCGTCGCCAAATCGGTGCACGTCATAGCCGTTGCCAAGTCTTACATCCATATCCATTCCCATGATACGTTCCGCCCGGGCAAAATCCTCGGGGCGGGTGATCTTCAGGTTGTCCGCATCGCCCGGTACGATGCAGACATCTACCCCCGCAGCGCGTGCAACCTCAACATCATCAGCAGCACCGCCCGGATGCGCCGCATGGGCGGCGGTGATGGTGTCATAGTGAAAGCCTTGCGGTGTTTGCGCCGCAAACAGGTTGCTGCGGTCTTGTGTGCCAGTCACGGCCCCGCCTTGTCCTATCCACAAGGCGTCAGTCACCGCCAGTCCGGGGGCGGCGGCCTGATGTGCATCCAATGCGTTCAAGACGTCCTGAATGGTGCGCAACGAAACGCAGGGTCTGGCAACGTCATGAATCAGGACGCGCTTCACGTCGAGGTGCGCCAGGGCCTTCAAACCGTTGCGCACAGAACCCGTGCGATCTGTGCCGCCCGAGGCGAGGATCAGATCGGTATCACGAAACTCCTCCCAGACCTGAGTGTCTTCGTCGGATAAGACCAGAACGATATGGGCGACCTGTCCGCGGAACCGATCGATTGTCCAGTCTGCCACGCGGCGTCCTGCAAGGCTGCGCCACTGTTTTGGGACATCGCCCCCTGCGCGTAGGCCGCGGCCTGCGGCGACTATGATGGCAGCTGTGGTCATGCCGCGCGCCCTCCATTTTGTTGCGTTTGTTTAGGCGGCGGTGATTGCAGAGGCAATCACCTATGGTCATGTGATTAAAAAATAGGCAGTTGATGGTTCTACAGGCTTGTTGCGCGTCGTTTTGTTGTTCATATGCGTAGAATTCGATATCAGAACTGCAGTTGCCCAAGGATTAAGCACGTTGACTTTGCGCTTCGCTGACAAACTCGTAACACCGCCGGTTTTGCTGGCCCCGATGGCCGGAATCACCGATCGCCCATTTCGGGATCTAGTTATGCGCTTCGGCGCCGGCATGGTCGTCAGTGAAATGGTCGCCAGTCAGGAAATGGTGCAGGCCAAACCCGGAGTGCGGGAGCGCGCCGAATTGTCTGCCGATGTGGAAAATACAGCTGTGCAACTGGCAGGGCGCGAGGCGCACTGGATGGCCGAGGCGGCGCGTCAGGTTGCTGATCGTGGGGCGCGGGTGATCGACATCAACATGGGGTGTCCCGCCAAGAAGGTTACAAATGGGTATTCCGGCTCGGCCCTGCTGAAAACACCAGACCATGCGCTGACGCTGATCGAGGCCGTAGTCAGTGCAGTTGACGTTCCGGTGACATTGAAAACCCGTCTGGGGTGGGATGACACCCTGCTGAATGCCCCTGAGGTCGCACGCCGTGCACAAGACGCAGGCGTTCAGATGGTTACGATCCACGGACGCACGCGATGCCAGTTCTACAAGGGGCGCGCTGACTGGAGCGCGATCCGGGCCGTGAAACAAGCCGTGTCGATTCCGGTCATTGCGAACGGAGATATCACGGATACTGCCGCCGCGCGAACGTCGCTGACTCAGTCTGGTGCAGATGGGGTCATGGTCGGGCGTGGCGCGCAGGGTAAACCGTGGCTTTTGGCGCAGATCAGTCACGACCTCTACGGGGAGGATGCGCCGGATATTCCGGTCGGGAATGTCCTGATCGACATGGTGCGCGCGCATTATCAGGCGATGCTGGGATTTTACGGTGCCGATCTGGGCCTGCGTGTCGCCCGCAAGCATCTGGGATGGTACATGGATCAGGCCGCAACCCCTGCGCCGCTGCGCCGGGCAGTTTTGACGTCGCGAAGCACGGATGAAGTCCTGCGTCTGCTTGGGGACGCACTTGCCGATACGGGCGAGGTGGCGGCATGAATTCCAACGCCAACATCTGGAACTCATTGCCGGTTCCGGCCTTCATAATCGATGAAGAAGATCGCATCGCAGATGTGAATTCGGCGGGCGAGGGGTTTTTGAATGCCTCGCGCCGGTCGGTAATCGGGCATCCGGTATGGGACCAGATCGCCGTTGACGCACCGCTGGAGGAAGCATTCCTGCGCGCCCGTTCTCAAGGCACGCCACTGTTCGTAAACGATGTGGATGCTGGTTCGGGGAACCGTGCGCCGTTGCAATGTGCGTTGCAGATCGCGCCTCTGGTTGGGCATCCGGGGTCGATGATCATGATTATATCACCTCGTGAACTGGCGGGCCGGATGACCTTGGGCAACACGGTCAAGTCAGCGGCGCAGTCGGCGATTGGCATGGCCGAGATGCTGGCGCACGAAATTAAGAACCCACTGGCCGGGATTACCGGTGCAGCGCAACTGCTGAGCATGAATATTTCGCCACAGGATCTTGAACTTACAGACCTTATTGTGGCCGAAAGCCGAAGGATCGTGAAGCTTCTGGAACAGGTCGAGCAATTCGGCAACTTGCAGAAACCGGACCTCAGGCCGGTCAATATCCACGATGTACTGGACCGTGCAAGGCGGTCCGCGCTGCTGGGATTTGGCGCGGATATGACAATCATCGAGGATTACGATCCGTCATTGCCGCTGGCCTATGGCGATCCGGACCAGTTTCTTCAGGTGGTTCTGAACCTGCTGAAAAACGCATCCGAGGCCGCAGGGCCTCAGGGCGGAACAATCCGTCTGCGCACGTATTTCGAACATTCCTTCCGGCTGCGCAGAAGTGATGGGTCGGGTCACTCGCTGCCGTTGCAGATCGAGATCATCGATGACGGTCCAGGGCTGCCCGAGGATATCCGCGGTGACATTTTTGACCCGTTTGTGTCGGGCAAGGAAAACGGCACCGGTCTCGGGCTGGCGCTGGTCAGCAAGATCGTTTCCGACCATGACGGCTGGATTTCCGCCGATTCCGTGCCTGGCCGCACCGTTTTCAAACTGTCGCTGCGCCGCGCGCCGCGAGATGCAACAGAACACAAGAAGGAGAGCACCTGATGGATGGCACCGTACTGGTTGCGGATGACGACCGCACAATCCGCACCGTTCTGACTCAGGCGCTGACGCGGGCCGGATGCAAGGTGCACGCAACGTCTTCGCTAACCACCCTGATGCGTTGGGTCGGCGAAGGTAAAGGCGACGTGGTGATCTCGGACGTTGTCATGCCTGATGGCAATGGTCTGGAGATGCTGCCGAAGATCGCAAAGGATCGCCCTGGATTGCCGGTTATCGTGATTTCCGCACAAAACACGATCATGACCGCGATTCAGGCGGCTGAGGCAGACGCATATGACTATCTGCCCAAACCGTTTGACCTGCCGGATTTGATGAAACGCACGGCGCGGGCACTGGATCAGAAGCAGCGCGCACAGCCAGAACCCAAACAGGCAGGCGGTGAGCGTCCGGATGAGCTGCCTCTGGTCGGCCGCACGCCAGTCATGCAGGCCTTGTATCGGTTGGTCGCACGCGTGATGAACACCGACCTGCCGGTAATGATCTCGGGTGAAAGCGGAACGGGTAAATCGCTGATTGCCCGGGCAATTCACGACTTTTCGGATCGGCGTACATTACCCTTTGTCACAGTCACCGCAGCCGACCTAAGCGATTTGGAGGGCCCGGCCCGCGTGATGGCGCGGGTGCGTGGAGGTACGCTGCTGATAGATGAAATCGCAGATATCGGCGATGAAATTCAAGCCCGCGTGGTGCGTATGATGGATACGCCCGGCGATCATGCTCCGCGTTTCATGGCTACCAGCCAGACAAACTTGACCGATGGGATGGAAAACGGCCGTATCCGTCAGGACCTGTATTATCGTTTGTGCGGGGCGACGATCCACGTGCCATCGTTGCGCGAAAGGGTCGACGATATTCCGCTGCTGGCCGAACATTTTCTGGCCCGGGAAGAGAAGGAAAACGGAAACAAGCGGTGGCTCAGCTCTGATGCGGTGGAACTGGTGCGGCGCTATTCATGGCCGGGGAATGTGCGACAACTGGAAAACGCTGTTCGCCGTTTGGGGCTGACCAGCCGGGCAGATGAGATTTCAAAGGCCGAGGTGGAAATGGTGTTGGGCAGCCAGCCCGAAGCCGCACCGGTTCTGAGCGGTGGCGAACGTGAAAAGCTTTCAACTTCGGTCGAGCGTCATCTGCGACGGTATTTCGATCTGCACGGCAACATTTTGCCGCCACCGGGCCTTTATCAGCGGATTTTGCGTGAGGTTGAGGCTCCGCTAATCGAAATCGCACTGGATGCAACTGGTGGGAATCAGGCAAAATGTGCTGATTTACTGGGGATTAACCGAAATACGCTGCGAAAAAAGATTACTGACCTCGATATTCAGGTGACACGGCGTCGCAAACTGATGTAATATCGCCACACAAACCGTGGCATCCTGGCACCTGTCAGGAAAAGATCACGATATATGGCGGTAAGCCGCACAAGCGGCACATCAGGATGAGGGCAGACGGTGGCAACCCGAGCACAGAGCGGGATGATCCTATCGATTGGTCGATGGCGTAAATCACGGAAACTGCGCAATTTCGGCACCTTTGGGCTGGTCCTCTTGGGGCCAGTTCTGGCGCTTGCCACATATCTTGTCATTGGTCCCTTTGATCTTGGTGCGACCGCGCCGACATTGCGGCTGATTCTGCTAGCCGATCTAGTCTATGTTCTGGTCGTTGCGGCTTTGGTGCTCAGTCAGTTGGGTAGCCTGATTGCGGCCAGGCGGGCCAAGTCGGCGGGCTCGCGCCTGCATTTGCGCCTCATCGGGGCGTTTACGCTGCTCGCGCTGGTTCCGACCGTTACGGTCGCCATTTTTGCCGGCCTTACCGTGAATATCGGTCTGGAAGGCTGGTTTTCGGATCGCGTACGGCAGGTTGTCGGGTCCTCCCTGACGGCGGCAGAGGCTTATGAGCAGGAACATCGCAGTGGTCTGACGCAGGACGCAACCGTTCTGGCGCGGTTCCTGAACAACGCACGTTCGGTGGAGTTTTACATTTCTGATGCCGAACTCCGCGAGGTTCTGGCGCAGGGGCAGGCCCGGATTCAGCGCGGGTTGCGCGAGGCCTATGTCATCGACGGCACGGGCGAAATCCGGTCGCGCGGGGATCGGTCCTATCTGTTCAACTATGAGGCGCCAACAGCCGAGCAAATGACGGAAGCGGCAGAAAAGGGGCTGCTGATCATTGCTGACTGGCCAAACAGTGAATTCCGCGCGCTGGTCCCGCTTACCGCCTATCTGGACCGTTACCTGTATGTCAGCCGCGAAGTGGACGGGCAGTTGTTGACGCTGCTGGATGACACCAAGGAAACGGCGCAGTTCTATCAGCAGCTGGAAAGTGAACGGGGCAGGGTGTTGTTCGAATTCGGCCTGCTCTATCTCGGCTTTGCGCTGATCCTGATCCTGGCTGCGATGTCACTGGGGATGTGGTTTGCCGAACGGCTGTCGCGCCCAGTCGGACGATTGACCACGGCAGCACAGCGGGTCGGTGCCGGAGACTTGAGCGTTCAGGTCATCGAAGAGGCCAGCGACGACGAGATCGCGATGTTGGGCCGATATTTCAACCAGATGACCCGACAACTAAAAGGACAGCGGGACACGCTGCTGGAAAACACCCAGCAAATCGAAAGAAGGCGTCGCCTGTTTGATTCCGTGCTCAGTTCGGTCACATCCGGTGTTGTCGGCGTGGACCCGGATGGATGCGTTACCTTCGTCAACCGTTCGGCCGAGCGCTTGCTGGACTGGTCACGAGGCGAAGAACACCTGGCTATCGGCATTGCAGTTCCCGAGTTTCTGCCCTTGTTTGAAAGCCTCAAGGACAGCGGGCAGGAGGCTGTTCAGGGTGAGGTTAAGGTCACACGCAAGGGGCGGCTGGAAAACCTGCTGGTTCGCATGGCCATCCGTCGCGGAGAGGATGGCGGGCTGGAAGGCTATGTGGTTGCCTTTGACGATGTAACCGATCTGGTCAGCGCACAGCGAATGGCGGCGTGGGGGGACGTGGCCCGCCGCATTGCACATGAAATCAAGAACCCATTGACGCCGATCCAGCTCAGCGCAGAGCGCATCAAGCGCAAGTTCGCCCGCAAACTGGATGAGGAAGACAGCGGCAGCCTTGAGTCGATGACCGGCGTCATCGTGCGGCAGACTAACGACCTGCGGCGTATCGTGGATGAGTTTTCCAAGTTCGCACGGATGCCCGAACCCGTTCGACGAGAGGAAGACTTGGTTGAACTGGTGCGCGAAGCCGTTCTTTTGCAGCAGGCGGGACAGCCGGACGTACAGATTGACGCCGATCTGCCGCAGCAGCCGATCATGGCGGATGTAGATGCGACCATGCTCAACCAGGCATTGACCAACCTGATTAAGAACGCTGGGGAAGCTATTGTTACCTTGCAAGAAAAGGGCGCCCCGAGCAACCTGGTGCCACAGATCAAGGTGGCGGTATTAAGCGACAGTGCGGGTACGGTCATTACCATTGCAGACAATGGAATCGGTCTGCCGGAGGACCGGGCGCGTTTGTTTGAACCTTATGTTACGACACGCGACGAAGGGACCGGGCTGGGCCTTCCGATCGTCAAGAAAATTATAGAAGAGCATGGCGGCGCGCTGACCCTTGAGGACGCGCCCGTATTTGACGGGCAGGACCATTTTGGCGCAATGGCTGTGATCCGTTTGCCTGGGGCAGGTATGTCCCCAACCGTTGCGCCGCAGAAGCAGGCAATTAGAACCAACAAACTGAAAGCAGGCCAAAGATGAGCGACATTCTGATCGTAGATGACGAGCGCGATATTCGCGAGCTGGTGTCCGACATTCTGGAGGACGAAGGCTATTCAACCCGGCTGGCAGCCAACTCGGACGAGTGCATGGCGTCGATCAATTCCGAACCGCCGGGGCTGTTGATCCTGGATATCTGGCTGAAGGACAGCCGTATGGACGGGATTGATATCCTCAAGTCGGTAAAACGCGATAACCCGGATGTGCCGGTGGTGATTATTTCGGGCCACGGCAACATCGAAATCGCTGTTGCTGCTATCAAACAGGGTGCTTACGACTTTATCGAGAAGCCCTTTAACATTGACCAGTTGATGGTGGTGATCCGCCGCGCGATGGAGACGTCTCGTCTACGGCGCGAGAACGCGTCGCTGAAGCGGAAAGAGGTCAACAACTCCGACATGATCGGCAAATCCGCGTCGTTCCGGGCGATGCAGGGGCAGTTGGACAAGGTTACCAAGTCAAACGGTCGCGTCATGCTGCGCGGGCCTGCGGGTTCTGGAAAGGAAATTGCCGCGCGCTATATCCATGCCCACTCCAACCGCGCAAACGCTCCCTTCGTGACCGTCAACTGTGCCGGGATTGAGCCTGAGCGTGTGGAAGAAGTTCTGTTTGGCCGGGAATCGGCCGAACGTGGTGTGGAATCCGGATTGCTGGAAGAAGCCCACGGCGGCGTGGTCTATTTTGATGAAGTGTCCGACATGCCTTTGGGTACACAGTCCAAAATCCTGCGTGTGCTGGTGGATCAGCAATTCCAGCGCGTGGGTGGCTCGGACAAAGTGCGCGTGGATCTTCGGGTGATCTCATCGACCAACAAAGATCTTGATGATGAAATCGCGGCCGAGCGGTTCCGGGAAGAGCTGTATCACCGTCTGAATGTGGTTCCGATCACCGTTCCATCACTCGAGGACCGGCGCGAGGATATTCCGGTTCTGGCCCAGCATTTCATCGAAATGTGCAACGAAACCCAAGGGTTGCCTATGCGGGAGCTGTCGGACGAGGCGGTCGCTTTGCTTCAGACAATGACGTGGCCGGGTAACGTGCGCCAGCTGAAAAACTTGATCGAACGTGTTTTGATTCTGGGTGACGGCACCGGCCCAATTGAGGCGCGCGAGCTGCCAAGCGAAGAAGACAAGGCCGAAGAGTCGGGCCGCGTTGTCTTGTCGGGGGCGCTGGCCACTTTGCCGCTGCGCGAGGCCCGCGAAGCGTTCGAGCGTGAGTATCTGCTGACCCAGATCAACCGCTTTGGCGGCAATATCAGCCGCACCGCCAGCTTTGTCGGGATGGAACGCAGTGCGCTGCATCGCAAGCTAAAGTCGCTGGGTGTTGTGACCTCAAACAAATCCGGTGCGCGGGTCGCGCAAATCGACGAGCCCGAACCAGCAGAATGAGTCTGGGGTCATAGTTCACGGGCAGATGGATGTGTGGAAGGGATGGCGAGAACGGTGAACTCTGATCGGTCTGGCCGGTTCGTCGAAGGCTACCCGGCTTTTGGCAGGCGGTTAAAGCGACTTCGACGGTCGATCGGATTGAAACAATCCGCGCTGGCAGAGGTTCTGGAGGTCGATCAGACCACGGTTTCCAGATGGGAAAACGGGATTCAGATTCCGACAACTGATCTGCAACACTCGGTGTTTGCTGCGCTGGCTCCTTTCAGGGCGGATGACAACGCGTTAAGACGGCTTGTCGTGAACTCGGCCGACTGCATCCATCTGGTTGAGGAGGCCAGCCATATGTGCCTGGCCTATTCCCGCCGGCGGGCGCGGGACTGGAAAACCACCCAACGGGCACTGCTTGGCGTGTCCCTCTGGCAATTTGCAACGGAAGAGATCCGGCAGGCTGAGGCCGAGCTACAGGACGAGGGGTGGTGGGATTTGCAAGCGCCCAACCCCAAGTCGTTTGTAACTTCCGAAGCGCGGCACGACCGTATCCGGATCAGCGCCGGACAGATCACCTGGGAACGGTTGTACCTGTCGGATGGAACGCCGGTTAGGCTGGTCAGTGGGGCACGGTCGGGACGCGCATAATTTATGCGTATTCCTGTGCGGTCGGGTGCAGTAGAACCGGGCTATGCCCCATCCATTACGCATCTTGTTACAGGTTTTGTTGCTTTGGCTTGCCGGGCTAGGTGCGGCGACCCAATTCGCCAAGATAGCGGTTCCTTTTGTTCAGGTCGCGGCCCTCTATCCTGCGCACGCGGATAAGATTGGCTGGCTTTTGTCAGTCATCAGCCTGATTGGCGCGATTCTTGGTGCATTGTCCGGCGCGATAGCGGGGCGGGTGGGGCCTGTCCGGTTGCTGATGTTTGGCTTGATCCTTGGCGGGGCGGTGTCCCTGTTTCAGGCCAGTATCCCCAGTTTAGGCCTGATGCTGGTCAGTCGCGTTGTCGAAGGGGTCTCTCATCTGGCCATCGTTGTCGCCGCGCCGACTCTGATTGCGCAAATCACGATTGGAAAATGGCGCAACGCGGCAATGGTTTTGTGGAGCAGTTTCTTTGGTGTCGCCTTTGCCCTGAACGCATGGCTTGGGCTTCCATTGATCGCTCAGGTCGGGCTGCCGGTTTATTTTGCTACCCATGGCGTTCTGATGTTTCTGATCGCCGTCCTGATCGTATCTTTCCGTCCCAACAGTGCATCGGCTTTGGTGAACAATCCTTTTTGGAGCGTTCGAACACTGATTGACATACACGTACAGACCTATCGCTCTGCATTTGTGTCGGCTCCGGCGCTCGGATGGTTCTTTTACACGCTGACCTTTGTCTCGCTGCTGGCCATTCTTCCGGGAAGATTGCCGGAAGATGTCAGTGCGATGATCGCAGGTTTGATGCCGTTGGCCGGGATCGTGATTTCCTGGCTTACCGTCCCAGTGTTGCTGAACGTTTGTTCTGGCGTATTCGTTGTTACCCTTGGTTTCGGGCTGTCTATCCTGACGATAGGCGCCCTGTTTCTTGGTGCCCCGTTGCCCGTTGTCTGCGTTGCGCTTTTTGCGGTGCTGGGGCTTGTTCAGGGCGGCAGCTTTGCAGCGGTACCGCAGTTGAACTCGACACCCGAAAACCAGGCGCTTAGCTATGGTGCGATGGCGCAGATGGGGAATGCGGGTAACCTTTTGGGCACACCTGTTTTGCTTGCAATTCTGTGGCGGACCAGTGAAGCAGGCATGTTGATTGCCGTGGTCGGGTTCTATGCTGTTGCCATGGCGCTGCATCTGTGGCTAGCCGCGCGGCGCAAACGCGCTTCGACCGAGCTGGATTGATCAAACATGCGGAACAGTGGTTTTTCTTATCCGGATTGCCCCGGTGTGATGATCTGAAACGACCCGTCATCGAATTTCACAAAGCATGAGGCACTGTTGAGGGGCGGCAATGTCGTTGTTCGCGCCAGTGGCACCCGTGATTTCACGTTTTGCTTGCAGGGCGGTAAGCTGACCGGACGAAATCCCTTCTCGGCCATGCATTGCGCCTCGACCGTGTTTCGCAGTCCCTGGTTGACATCGACGGTATAAACCCTGCCGGGTTGCCACCAGCCTGGGGATTGATAGCAACGACCCATGCCATCACAATACGTACGCCCAGGCCAATAAGTCGGCGGGCTTTGACGGATCTGATTGGCAACCGGCACCTCTTTTACCGCCCTAAGCTGGCACTGGGTGGTCTCTTTTTGCAGACGTGACACGGTTTCACCCTCACGATAGTAAAGCGAGAGTGGCCCACACGAGGACAGCACCATCAGGGGCACGAGCATAGGAAACAGCGTTTTCATATGCTTATCTTGCCGCAGCTGATCAGCGATGACAATTCAATTGACCGCTTTGGGGGCATCTGTCATTCAATCCTTTCAGGCAGAAGGGCCAGAAACATGAAGGTCATTATTTGCGGCGCGGGTCAGGTCGGCTGGCAGATTGCGCGGCACCTTTCGGGCGAATTGAACGATGTCACCGTTGTCGACAACAATCCCGATCTGGTACGGCGGGCGACCGAAACACTGGATGTGCAGGGGATCGCCGGGTTTGCAAGTTACCCCGATGTGCTTGAAAGGGCAGGCGCGCGCGATGCGGACATGATCATCGCTGCGACCCATTCGGACGAGGTGAACATGGTCACTTGCCAAATGGCGCATTCGGTCTTTTCGATCCAGCGCAAGATCGCGCGACTGCGGTCGAAATCCTATCTTGAAGCGATCCATTCGGACCTTTACCGGCGCGATCATCTGCCGATTGATGTGGTGATCAGCCCCGAACGCGAAGTGGCCGCAGCCGCGATGCGCCGCCTGTCGGCCCCGTCCGCCTTTGACACCGAGATTTTCATGGACGGCAAGGCGCAGCTTTTGGGAATTCGCGTTGATGAGGAGTGCCCGATCGTGAACACGCCCTTGCGGCAACTGACCGATTTGTTCTCGACGCTCAGTTCGATCGTAGTGGGGGTGCGTCGCGATGGAACGCTGTTTGCACCAGAATCCGAGGATCAGCTGTTTGTCGGCGACGAATGCTACGTCTTTACCAATGTAAAAGACGTGGATCGCACCATGGAGGTGTTTGGCAAGACCCAAAAGCGTCAGGATCGCGTGGTGATCGTGGGCGGCGGCAATGTCGGGCTTGAAGTGGCGCGAACTCTGGAAGAACAAAAAAGCCGCGTGCGCGCCAAAATCGTCGAGCGGGATCGCCGGTGCGCCGAGATCGCCGCCGAGGCGCTGGAACGAACGATTGTGCTGCACGGTGATGGTCTTGATGCCAGTTTGTTGAGCGAGGCCGGTATCGACAGGGCGGATGCAATGCTGGCGGTTACGGATGATGACCGCACGAACATGCTGGCCGCTGTGCGGGCCAAGGCCGAGGGTTGCACGTTGGCGATTGCTTTGATCAATGATCCCAGCATGGTGGCGTTGATGGGACCTTTGGGGATCGACGCGTATATCAATCCGCGGGCAACCACCGTCAGTTCTATCCTGCGCCACATCCGTCATGGCCGGGTGCGACAGGTCTACTCGATCGGAGATGCTGAGGCCGAAGTGATCGAGGCCGAGGTTCTGTCAACCTCTCCCATGGCGGGGCAAAAGCTGCGCGATATCGATTTTCCCGAAGGCGTACTGGTGGGGGCTGTGCGTAAGGGAGATGAGGTGATGCGACCGACGGGCAGCCTCAGGATCGATGAAAAGGATGTCGTCGCGATTTTTGCCATGGCCAAGGACGTGCCTGAGGTCGAACGCCTGATGCAGGTTTCAATCGATTTCTTCTGATGGCGCATGCGGGGATACAACAGATCGGGCTATTGCGGCGGTTGCCGCTGTTTCTTCTGATCTGGGCTATTGCGTCACTGGCAATGTGGGTTCCGGCAGTTTACGCGCTGGCGCTGGATGATCACGACACATCCCGATCGTTTCTGTATTCCGGTATCATAGGGTTGTTTCTGGTCGCCAGTATCGCATTGGCCTCGTCCAATCGCGTGCCACGGCGTGGGACTTTGGGACAATTGGCGGTGATGCTCGCATGTTTCACCATTCTTCCCGTCTTTCTTGCAATTCCATTTCACGACGCGCTGGGAACGACCACATTCCTGAACGCTTACTTTGACATGGTTAGTGCCCTTACGACCACAGGGGCGGATCTGTTTCCGGATCCAGACCGCCTGACGGCCCCGCTGCACCTGTGGCGTGCCTTGGTTGGATGGATGGGCGGTTTGCTGATGTGGATTGCCGCCGCGGCAATCCTTGCGCCTTTGTCGCTAGGTGGGTTCGAGGTCACGGCACGCGGTCAGCCGGGTCGCCCGGTATCGGGTGTTGCGCAAAGCGAACGCGTTGATCCACGAGGCCGGCTGCTCCGTGTGGCAAAGGGACTGACCCCGGTCTATGCCGGGCTGACGGCAGTGATCTGGATCCTTCTTCTGATCGCTGGCGAAAATGGTCTGACGGCCGTTTGCCACGCAATGTCGGTCATGGCGACGTCGGGAATTTCTCCGGTGGGTGGTATGGAAGGCGCGCAAGCGGGATTCACGGGCGAGGCGATCCTGTTTCTGTTCCTGTTCTTCGCCCTTTCGCGCCTGACATTTTCGACCGACACGGCAACATCCGGTTATTCCCGACTGGATACGGACCCGGAGTTTCGCATTGGCCTGATGATTGTGCTGGCCGTTGCTGCGTTACTGTTCTTTCGCGTTATTGCAGGCGTTACGGAAATCGGCGGGCAAATCGAACCTTTGCAGGCATTGCAGGTCATCTGGGGTATGCTGTTCACTGTTCTGGCCTTTCTGACAACCGCCGGGTTTGAAAGCGCAAACTGGGATGATGCGCAGCAATTGTCTGGTCTGGGAACGCCCGGATTGTTGCTGATGGGGCTGGCGCTGATCGGTGGCGGGGTCGCCACTACGGCTGGCGGTGTCAAACTGCTGCGCGTTTTTGCCCTGTACCTGAATGGTGCGCGCGAGATCGACCGGTTGATCTATCCCTCGTCAGTCAGCGGGGTTGGAGGCGGTAACCGACGCATTCAAAGGGACGGCGCGTTTATCGCCTGGATTTTTCTAATGCTCTTTGCGCTGACATTGGCAGTGTTCAACCTTTTGCTGGCCGCTATGGGGGCCGGGTTCGAACAGGCCATGGTGCTCAGCGTCGCAACGCTCAGCACGACGGGTCCGCTGATTGAACTGGCCACTGATGTTCCGATCCGGTTGATAGACCTGTCCGCAGGGGCCAAGCTGACGCTGTGCGCGGCGATGGTCATTGGCCGGCTCGAGACACTTGCGATCATCGCCCTGATCACTCCTTCGCTGTGGCGGGATTGAAGCGGTTGGGTCCGGCCGTTTTTTCTGCTTAATTTTTCGTCTGGAATATCTTTACGCGGCGCTCCATACTGAACCGGAGGGAGCGTGTTGGTCCGCAACGCGTGGCAAGAACAATGGCGAGATTATATAAATATGGCTTCGGACAGACAGAATCTTCAGGATGCCTTCCTGAACAATGTACGGAAAGCTAAGGTTCCGGTTACAATTTTTCTGATCAATGGCGTGAAATTGCAGGGTGTGATCACCTGGTTCGACAATTTCTGTGTATTGTTGCGCCGCGACGGACAGTCGCAGCTGGTGTACAAGCACGCGATTTCAACCATCATGCCATCACAGCCGATCAACCTGTATGAGGGCGAAGACGCCTCTTGATGGAACATGACCGGACGCGCACCCGGGCCTGGGTGCTGCATCCCGAAATCAAATCAGATGAACAGCGCCGCGTTCCCGAACCGGCGCTGGCCGAGGCGGTTGCGCTGGCCGCCGCTTTGCCCGATCTGGACGTGATCGGGTCTGAAATCGTTCGCCTGCAACGCGCCCAGCCCGGCTATTTGTTTGGCAGTGGCAAGATCGAGGAACTGGGCGAGCGGCTTCGTGAAAACGAGGTTGAACTGGTTCTGATCGATGGGCCGGTGACCCCGGTTCAGCAGCGCAATCTGGAAAAGGCATGGAAGGTCAAGATCCTCGACCGGACCGGGCTAATCCTTGAGATTTTCAGCGACCGTGCGCGTACCCGCGAAGGGGTGTTGCAGGTCGAAATGGCTGCGCTCAGCTATCAGCGGACGCGGCTGGTGCGGGCCTGGACCCACCTTGAACGTCAGCGTGGCGGCTTGGGATTTGTCGGCGGACCTGGCGAGACCCAGATCGAAGCCGACCGTCGCGCCATTGACGAACAACTTGTGCGTCTGCGTCGCCAGTTGCAGAAAGTAGTCAAGACCCGCACGTTGCACCGTGCTGCGCGGGCCAAGGTGCCATATCCGATCGTTGCATTGGTTGGATATACCAATGCCGGGAAATCTACTCTGTTCAATCGGCTGACCGGGGCCGAAGTGTTGGCCAAGGACATGCTGTTTGCCACGCTGGATCCAACTATGCGCCGCGTGCAACTGCCCGATGGCCCGGAAGTGATCCTGTCGGATACGGTGGGTTTTATCTCGAACCTGCCGACCGAGCTTGTGGCGTCTTTTCGGGCCACGCTTGAAGAAGTATTGGGCGCTGATCTGATTGTTCACGTACGTGATATCAGCCATGAGGAAACCGAAGCGCAGGCGCAGGATGTCGAAGCAATCCTGACCTCGCTTGGTGTCGACGAAGAACGCCCCCGGCTTGAGGTTTGGAACAAGACTGACTTACTGAGTGCCGAAGAAAAAGACGCTGCATTGGCAAGGGCGGATCGCGATCCGGCCATATTTGCCATCTCGGCAGTTACCGGCGAAGGCGTGACCCCTTTGCTTTCCGAGATTGCAGCAATCCTGCAAGGGGCCCGGCACGAGGATGTTTTGAACCTTAGCTTCGCTGAAGGTAACAAGCGGGCGTGGTTGTTCCGGCAGGATGTTGTACAATCCGAAGAGCAGACCGAAAAAGGGTTCCGTATTACTGTCCTTTGGACGGATAAACAGGCTGCTCAATTCGAAACACTATAGAAACGGCGAAGTGGCGGAACTTGTCTGACACATTGGATCAAAGAGTATTTCTGACCGGATTTATTGATGTCCCAGCGGATCGCCTTGAAGATGTGCGCGCCGCTCTGCCCACGCATATCGCCCTCACAAAGGCGGAAGAGGGTTGCCTGTCGTTCGATGTTGTCGAGGATCAGATCACACCCGGACGGTTCACTGTATCAGAGGTTTTTGTGAATCAGCGGGCATTTGATGCGCATCAGCGGCGGACGAAGGCATCCGAGTGGTTTCTGATTACGCAGGGAATACCGCGGAATTATGCGATAGAAACCGCGGGCAAAAAGACAACCTAAGTCATGTGCCGTAAAGTTGCCGCTGTATATCATCGGTGTCGAACCAGCCGACTGACGATTGTACAAGATGGTCAGGTGCAAGTTCCCATTCATCCCATCCGCGCGCGATAACATAGTTGCCGGTCTGGGCATGATGCCCTTCACGTGTCCAGACAAACAGGGCGTGAGAGCCAGCCCATCGCATCATGTCGCACCGCACTTCCAGATCCGGAAAATCGGCATAGACTTCTCGGGCCATTTCGGCAATCGCGGCACGCCCTTCGACAGGCTCACCCCGGTTGGTTGTGATCCGACCGTCCTGCGTGAAAAAACTGGCAACGGCATCGGCGTCACCTGAACTCCAGGCGATCGCGTAATCTCGGGCAAAGTTGTTCAGAGTATCCCGAATGCTGGCCATAGTTTCCCCCTGGTCCGAAACAGTTCGCCCGGTGATGGTAGGCGAAACTGCCGCGTGGCGTCCACGGTCCGGACAAAAAGGGGCGGGGACTCGCCGAAACCCCGTTGCTTAGCGTGGGATCAGATTGGTCACTCCGACAGCAGCGGCGCGGGCAAGGTCAAGGTCCAGCGACATGGGAATATATTCGCCACGCCGCCACAGCTGCGCCTGATCGTCGTAATAACGCGACAGGAAATGGCCCGATTGGCCGGTAGCCGTGATAAAGACCGAGCTGTTGGGATCGGCAAAGTCATACACACCGCGATACCCGGCTCCGTGCACGTTCTGAAACGGGTCGAGCCCTTCGCCCGACGTGCGCCCGCGCAGCAAGGTGTTGTCGCCGCCACTGGTCGATTGTCGAATGTTCACAAAATACCGAAGTATTGGCACGTTTCCCAGAACGGGGTGATCGTGGGTTGCCTGATGCGCATCACCCCAGCGTAGGGATTCAAGTGTGCTACCATAGCGTTCGGTGATCCAGATCAGCGCATCATCCAATGCAAGTCGAGCCATTTCGGTACAGGTTTCAATCGGCGCGCTTTGTCGTACATCGCACCAGACACCGGCGCCATCAATGTCACGATAGACCCGCTCGATGAACAAAGGCTCGACATGTTTGAATTCGCTGGCCAGCGGCCCCAGCTCGTCCGAGATCAGGCGGATCTGAAGGGCCCGCACCCAGGCTGCGTAGATCAGCGGTTCGGGCAGATGCTCGTTCATCTCGCCATTCCAGTCCGCCAGCAGCGACAGCGCAATCTGGCGCTGGCGCTCGGGCGTCCCTTCGGGGGCCGAGGCACCGGTATACCAAAGGTCAGCACCGATCAGTGGCAGTAGAGAGCGCGCGGTGAAACTGACGGTATCCAGTTGCGCTTCGATGAAACTGTCGCGGGTATGCACCTCACGCGATTGCATCAGGCGTTCCCAGCGATGCACGCGCTGAGTGTCTCCCCATTCGTAGGACACATGATCCGGGAACGGGCGGTTGATGATCTTGTTATTCGTGTTGCCTAGAACGCCGCCAGCAGGGGCCACAAATTCCGGGTTTTTGGTGTAGGGTAGGCGACCTTGCCAGCGGTTTGCTTCAATCCAGCCGGGTGTCGGAATGCGTCCGCGGCTCTGGTTTTGCAGATCACGCCGGGGCATGGCGCCAATCAGTTTCATCCCTATCGTCGTTTTGTCGACCAGTGACAGGTTCTGCGAAGGCGCAATGAATTGCCGCGCCACGGTTATGGCGTCCTGCACGTTGTCCGCGTTCATCAGGGCCATGGACGCCGACATCGAAGTGTCTTGCGGGCTGAGCGCAGTCCAGGACAAAGACGCAACATGGCCTGGCGGTGTGATAGTTTCCAGCTTGTAATCCGTACCGGGCAAAACCGGCCCGTTTTCAGTCCAGCGCAACGTCAGTGTAACCGGAGCTTCCCCTTTGATTTCAATTATCGAAGGACGGGTCTTGAATTCCTGATAACCGTCCGGGGTCAGGTATTCTTCGGGGTTGTCCGGGTTCAGCTGCTCAATGTGAATGTCCTGATCGTCAAGATAAGATGACGTCACCCCCCAACCCAACCGGTCACTACGGCCGGTCATGATTGTGGGAATACCAGGGATCGAGGCCCCAATGACGCTTCCCTTTGCCAGACCAAGATGTGCCAGATACCACACACCGGGGGCTGTGAAGCCCAGATGTGGGTCGTTGGCCAGCAACGTCCCACCGCTTGCCGAGCGCGAAGGCGCAGCAGTCCACGCGTTTGATGCGCCCGCCAACCCGCGTTTGGGAAGGGGTGACAGAGGTGTTTCGGGAAAACTCGTACCAGCGGCATAGCGTGGAAGGTTGGGAAACAGCGAAGCATATTCAGGCAGCGCGGCGATGCCGGGGCCGGGAACATCGGGCAGAATATCTGCCAGTCTGTCCGGATTGCTCAGCATCAAAGACGTCCGCGCCCGCAGAACCTCGTCGGTCAGGTGACCGGACAATTGCAGCGCCATGAGCTTGATCACGGCAATACTGTCGCCCGGTTGCCAAGGCGAGACGGGGGCATTGAACAGGAACATCTCTGGCGCGCCGCGCCCCAATGCCTCGTCGTTGATCTCGGCTAGGCGTGCGTTGACCCCGGCAGCATAAGCACGAAGGGCAGCCTTGGTATAATCGTCCTGTACCTCGACCGAGCGATGGGCAAGGCCGTACAGATCCAGCCGGCGCAACAGCTTGTCAACGCGCAGGGTGCGCGGGCCAAAGATCTCGGACAAGCGGCCCTGCGCGGTGCGGCGCATGACTGTCATCTGCCACAACCGATCCTGCGCGTGGGCATATCCAAGACCGAAAAACACATCCGGGTCATTTTGGGCCAGAATGTGCGGCACATTGGCGGTGTCGCGCACGATCTCAACCGGAGCGGTCAACCCGTTGACTTCAAGCGTCTGGTCATAATCCGGCAGGGATTGACTGGCCAGAAAATAGACGAGGCCCATTGCGGCGAGGATCAGCATGATCAGACCCGACACGATGCGCACCAGCCAGCGGAAAACAAGACCCATTACTGCCCCAAATTCTAGTACATGAAGGTTGCGCGGAGATTAGTGGATGGCGGGTCCAACCGAAAGAGGAACGCGGCGAGAACCTGCGCGGAAAGGATGAAAACAAACACCCCACCGCAGCATTCCGCTGTGATGGGGTTTGTCAGAAGAAGTGGGAAGCCCGAATTATGGGATAATTCGGGTATATTTCGTGCCTTCCACGGTCGCACCGATCTGAAGCCCAGCCTGTCCGAAGATGGCAGCCAGAACGGGCGATCGCAATGTCGTTGTGTCTGTCGACACGGAATCGCCCTGATCGCTGACCACATAGCCAATATCTGCTCCGGCTGTCCAACCACTGGAACGACGGAAATCGTTCAGGGCGTCTTCGGTCATGAAAAACAGGACATGCGCATATTGCTGCGCGCCGATCTGTAGCCCGGCCGTGCCCTTGACCGCCGAGTAGAAGTCAACTGTTGCACCGCTGATGCGCAGCGCGCCGCGGCCGTAACCGCCACCGAACACGAAACCGGCTTCGGTAATCAGCGGCATGACCAGCATGCCGTTGGCCTTGTTCGCAATTTCAACCGTGTTGGGATAGCGGCTGTACATCTCGGTCAGCGTGGCGTCGACACGGGCATCGATTGTTGCTGCGTTGGAATTGCCGACGCCGTTGCCACAGGCGGCGGTCAAGCTCAGACCTGCCATGCCCAAGGCAAAGCCGCGACGATTCAGTCGGGGGGAATTGGAACTGCTCATGGTTTTTTATCTCTGTAACTGTGCCTGAAATGCCGGGTGATCCCGGTCTTGGCGGCAAGGATACGCCGATCAGGGCGATGTGTCACGGGAAAGCTGCCCGATCGGGAAATCTTATCGGCGAAATATCGCGAAACTTGCGGGCTTTATCCCTGCAGGATGCGCGCAACCTGAGGAGAGAAATAGGTCAGAATTCCATCGCATCCGGCGCGTTTGAAGGCCAGAAGGCTTTCCAGCATCACCTTCTCGCCATCGATCCAGCCGTTCTGGGCTGCGGCCTGAACCATCGCGTATTCGCCCGATACCTGATAGGCATATGTCGGCGCACCGAAACTGTCTTTCACGCGGCGGCAGATATCCAGATAAGGCATGCCCGGCTTGATCATCACCATATCGGCGCCTTCAGTCAGATCGCGTTCGATCAGGCGCAGGGCCTCGTCCGAGTTCGCGGGGTCCATCTGGTAGGTCTTTTTGTCGCCCGTCAGGGCCCCCGATGCACCGACTGCGTCGCGGAAGGGTCCGTAGAACGCACTGGCATATTTGGCGGCATAGCTGAGGATCATCACGTTGTGATGGCCCGCACGTTCCAGCGCGCGACGCATTTCCCCGATCCGGCCGTCCATCATGTCCGACGGGCCGATGATATCCGCACCGGCGTCTGCCTGTGCCAGTGTCATCTTTACCAGCGCCTCGACGGTCTGGTCGTTCACGATTTCTCCATCAACGACATATCCGTCGTGGCCGTTGATGTTATACGGGTCAAGCGCCACATCCGTCATTACGGCGACGTCTGGGGCCGCCGCCTTGATTGCCCGGATGGCCCGGTTTGACAGGTTGTCGGGGTTCCATGCCTCGGCGCAGTCTTCGGTTTTCAGCGCTGGGTCGGTGTAGGGAAAGATGCAAATTGCAGGAATCCCAAGGGCCTGGGCCTCGACCGCCGCTTTGGCAATCAGGTCAACCGATCTGCGAACCACACCAGGCATCGAGGGCACGGGCTCTTCAATACCTTCGCCATCGCGCACGAAAACCGGCCAGATCAGGTCATCCGTTGTCAGAGTGTTCTCACGCACCAGCGCACGAATTGCCTGTGATTGACGGGCTCGGCGAAAGCGGGTCATGGGAAATGGGGCAATGGTCGGTTTCATGGCGCGTTCTCCTTGAACATTCGTGCATTGGGTGGCATGAATTCACAAAGGTCTCAAGGGTATCAATGGACGCGCGCCTAGATGGAACCCCCCTGAGTAGTGCGAATAAAGGGTTGGGTTTGGACTGGTACTCTTCGATCTTTGAACTCATCGACATGCGCAGCTTTTCGAATCTGTGGTTCTGGATCGTACTGGCGGTACTCTGGTCGTCTGCCAGCCACTGGGTGATGGGCATCCCATATGATCTGGTTGTTCGTGCCCGCCGGATCGGAGGTCAGGTCGAAACCGATCTGCTCGACATCGTTCGCATCCATACAAATCGGATTCTGCTGATCGTCGACATGTCTGGCACCATCCTTTTGGCGTTTGGGTGTTTTCTGTTCACCGGGATGGCCACGCTTGGGTTTTATTATGATGTCGAGTTCGCGCAGGCCCTGTTTTTGCTTTTGTTCCCAATGACCTTGGTGCTTTTAGTGAATATCGTGCATGCAAGGCGTCTCCGGCGGCAGGAATTGACACTCGAAACTGTCTCGAAAACGATTTCCCGCTGCCGTCTGTATACCCAGATCATCGGCATGATCTCGATACTGGTCACTTCGTTCTGGGGCATGTATCAGAACCTTTCGATTGGCGTTCTGGGATAGAAGATTCTGAAAGGCGAGGCGATGAAGGCTCCGAACCACGTGACAGTTGGCGGCGCCCCCGAAGGGTTTGACGCGCAGCTGGTGCTGAACGAGATCGCCCGCAGCAGGGGGCCGGTGGCCCATGTCGCACGCGATGACAAGCGGATGGAAGCGATGCGCGCTGCACTGGCGTTCTTTGCGCCTCAGATGCCTGTCTTTGTGTTTCCGGGTTGGGATTGCCTACCTTATGACCGGGTCTCGCCTAATGCGGATATCTCGGCGGCGCGCGTCGCTACTCTGGCGGCGCTGGTCCACCAGATGCCCCAACAGTATGTATTACTGACCACGCTGAACGCCGCGACCCAACGCGTCCCGGCACGGGAGGTTTTGCGAGAGGCGGCGTTTACTGCCCGAGTTGGCCATCGCATAGATGAAACCGCTCTGCGAAACTTTCTGGTGCGTATGGGGTTCACACAAAGTCCAACGGTGATGGAACCCGGCGATTACGCCATCCGTGGCGGCATCATCGACATCTTCCCTCCGGGAGAGGCGGGCCCGGTTCGGCTGGACCTGTTCGGTGACGTCCTGGACGGCGCGCGCCGCTTTGATCCGGCGTCCCAGCGAACAACCGAAAAGCTGGACATCGTTGAACTTGCACCGGTGTCCGAAGTCATCCTGGACGAGGCCGCCATAACCCGGTTCCGTCAGAACTATCGCATCGAGTTTGGTGCCGCCGGTACGGATGACCCTTTGTATGAGGCCGTAAGCGCAGGCCGCAAACATCAGGGGATCGAACACTGGCTGCCGTTCTTCCACGAAAAACTGGAGACACTGTTCGACTACTTGCCGGATGCGGTGATCACTGTCGATGATCAGGTGACGCCCGCGCGTCTGGCGCGTTGGGATACGATTGCCGATCAGTACGAGACCCGACGACTGGCGCTGGAAAACCGATCTCGCATGGACACGGTCTATAAACCCACACCTCCGGGGTTGTTGTATCTTGACGATACCGCCTGGGAGGCGGCTGTCGCGGATCGTCGGGTTTTGCAGTTCAGCCCGCTGCCGCAAGCCTCTGGCCCCGGTGTCATCGACGCGGGTGGGCGCATCGGGCGCAACTTTGCGCCGGAACGCCAGCAGGAAAGCATCAGCCTGTTCGGTGCTTTGGCCAGTCACATCACTGCAAAGCTCGACAAAGGACCGGTGCTGATCGCCTCATATTCCGATGGCGCGCGGGAACGCCTGACCGGCCTGATCGAAGACGAAGGGCTGGCCGAGGCGATACATGTGGCTAACGGCACCCGCATTGGAAAACGCGGCTTGCACCTTGCCGTCTGGGCGTTGGAGCACGGGTTCGAAACTCCTGATCTAACGGTGATCGCTGAACAGGATGTGCTGGGCGACCGGCTGATCCGTCAGCCCAAAAAGCGCCGCAAGGCCGAAAACTTTCTGACCGAAACCCAGTCGCTCAGCCCCGGTGATCTGGTTGTTCACGTGGATCACGGTATAGGTCGTTACATGGGAATGGAGGTCGTCACCGCAGCCGGTGCCGCCCATGAATGCCTGTTGCTGGAATATGCCGAGCAGGCAAAGCTGTACCTGCCGGTCGAAAACATAGAATTGCTTTCGAAATACGGCCATGACGAAGGTCTGCTGGACCGTTTGGGTGGCGGTGCATGGCAGGCAAAGAAGGCCAAGCTGAAAGAGCGCATCCGCGAGATGGCGGATAAGCTGATCCGCATCGCCGCTGAACGTGCATTACGTAAAGCCCCGGTCATGGATCCACCGCCCCACGCGTGGGAGGAATTCAGCGCGCGATTCCCATATCAGGAAACCGAAGACCAGTTGCGGGCGATCTCGGATGTGATGGAGGACATCCATTCCGGCGCGCCGATGGATCGTCTGATCTGCGGTGATGTCGGATTTGGAAAGACCGAGGTTGCCATGCGTGCCGCATTTGTCGCCGCCATGTCGGGCGTTCAGGTTGCGGTTGTGGCACCCACGACCCTGCTGGCCCGCCAGCATGCCGCGAGTTTCAGGGAACGCTTTCGGGGGTTCCCGCTGGAGGTCCGGCAATTGTCACGCTTTGTTTCGGCGAAAGAAGCCCAGCAAACCCGTGACGGTCTGGCCCGCGGGACAGTGGACATCGTGATCGGAACGCACGCGCTTTTGGCCAAGAACATACGGTTCAACAATTTGGGGCTTCTGATCATCGACGAGGAACAGCATTTTGGCGTGGGTCATAAGGAACGGCTGAAACAGCTGCGCTCAGACATTCACGTGCTGACCCTGACCGCGACACCGATCCCGCGAACGCTGCAACTGTCGTTGACCGGCGTGCGCGATTTGTCGATTATCGGCACGCCTCCAATCGACCGACTGGCGATCCGTACCTATGTCAGCGAGTTCGATGCCGTTACAATCCGAGAAGCGCTGCTGCGTGAACACTATCGTGGGGGGCAGAGTTTCTATGTTGTACCGCGCATCTCGGACCTGCCTGAGATCGAAGAATTTCTGAAAAATCAACTGCCTGAGCTCACTTACGTGGTTGCCCATGGCCAGATGGCAGCGGGTGAGCTCGATGATCGGATGAACGCGTTTTATGACGGGAAATTCGACGTGCTGCTGGCCACAACCATTGTCGAAAGCGGGCTGGACATCCCGACCGCAAACACGATGGTCGTGCACCGTGCGGACATGTTTGGCCTTGCCCAGCTCTATCAGATTCGGGGTCGCGTTGGGCGCTCGAAAACCCGTGCCTATGCTTTCCTGACCACCAAACCGCGCCAGAAACTGACCGCTGCCGCCGAAAAACGCCTGCGTGTTCTGGGCTCGCTGGACACGTTGGGGGCCGGGTTCACTCTGGCCTCGCAGGATCTTGACATTCGTGGTGCGGGCAACCTGTTGGGTGAAGAACAATCCGGCCAGATGCGCGATGTGGGCTATGAGCTTTACCAATCCATGCTGGAAGAGGCGATTGCCAAGATCAAAGCCGGCGAGATGGAGGGGTTGTCGGATGCGGACGATCAATGGGCTCCGCAGATCAATCTGGGTGTGCCGGTTCTGATCCCCGAAAACTATGTGCCAGATCTGGATGTGCGCTTGGGGCTCTATCGCCGCCTGTCGTCTCTATCGACAAAGGTCGAACTGGAGGGCTTTGCTGCGGAATTGATCGACCGTTTTGGCAAATTGCCGAAAGAGGTGAATACCTTGATGCTGGTTGTGCGGATCAAGGCCATGTGTAAACGCGCCGGGATCGCAAAGCTCGACGGTGGGCCGAAAGGTGCGACCATCCAGTTCCACAATGACAAATTCGCCTCGCCGCAGGGACTGGTTGAGTTCATTCAAAATCAACGTGGTATGGCCAAGGTCAAAGACAACAAGATCGTCGTGCGCCGGGACTGGAAAAAAGACAGTGACAAGATCAAAGGGGCTTTTGCAATTGCCCGGGATCTCGCTGAAAAAGTGGTCGCGGCGCAAAAAAAGGTCAAAGCAGGTTGAGATGTGAGAGGGGGCTCTGCCCCCGCTGCGCGTTCCGCGCATCTCCCCCGGGATATTTATGGCCAGATGAAGAAGCGGATCCCTGCTTCATCTGGCTAAAAATATCCCCGCCGGAGGCATCGTGCGTCAGCACGATCAGGACACTTTAGCTACGCATTGCCGCCTGCGCGCAGAAGCAGGACGCAGCCACCATGCGGTCGGCACGGGCCAACGCCAGGTCAAGCCGTTGTTTGATCTGCAGGACTTCGACCTGTTCGCTGCGTGCCTTTAGACAATCGTAAAGGCCCTTCAAACTCCAGACGTTGTCAGGATGTATCGAGGCGCGACTTAGCGTGCCGCCCAAGCCCAAATCTTCACGATAGGCGTCTTCCGCTTCGGCCAGCCGTCCTTGCTCGAATAGAAGTGCCCCAAGCGCGTGGCGGGTGGGCTGCATCCATCCCCAGGGTTCGTCATAGGGCAAGGTATCGTCCAGCTCGACCGAGCGGCGCAGATGGGCAAACGCGATTTCCAAGTTGCCTTTGCGGTACTCGATCTCACCGCGCAGCATTTCCCGCGCAATTTCCAGCAGGTCAATCACACGGTTGTTGTGCAGCCTGCGTGTTTCCGGAACGCATTCTTTGGCGGCAAGGAACAGATATTCTTCGGCCTCGGCATTGGCGATATCACCGGTTGCTGCATGAGCGATGGCGCGCGCGTAGTGTGTCGTGGCCGTCAGGGTGCGGAACAGGTCTGGGTCTGAGGGCAGTTCCAGTGCCTTAGCCTCGTCCCAGCGGCCAAACCGGATCAGGATGTGAGGGCCCATGGACATGTAGCTTTCGAAGTAATCGGCCATCGGGGGGCTTTCGATGCGCAGCAACTCTTCGGGTGTTGTATCCCACAATCCCTGATTGGCACGTAGGGCCGGTTCCATCTGTCCAAGAAAAAGCGCACCGTAGATGGCAAAGTGATAATTGTGCTGGCGATAGCCTGTGTAAATGTTGAACGCGCCTTCGCGTTCGTAATATTTCAGGTCGGCTTCCGAGGCTTTTTCGTTCCAGTGCACAACGTTGTGGTAATGTCCGCAGAGCACATCGATATGTGTCGGCATATGTACTAAGTGGCCGGCATCTGGAACCAGTGTGCGCAGGACATCCCCTGCTTTCAGGGCTTTTTCTGGTGTTGTAGACATCTCCATCAGATGAACATAGAGGTGCAGCAGGCCCGGGTGTGACATCGCAGCCGGATCGTTCGCCATGGCCCATTCAAGCGCATCTTGCGCTTCCTTCGTTGCCGCGCCCTGGGCGGGTTGGCCCGTTTTCAGATCCCACATCTTCCATGGCGTCAGGTTCAGCAGCGCTTCGACATAGATGGTACGCAAGTCGAGGTGGTCCGGGTGCGCCGCAAATGCCGCGCGCATCGCGTCGGCAAAACCGTGGTCCCATTGGTGCATGTCCTGAACCGGATCACGTTGCGGGTAACGCGCGGGCAGGGCCTGAATCAGGGCCTGTTCGACGGCAGTGCACCCTGCGAGCAGACCAAGGGCTTTTTGCATCGCGTCGTAAGCCCGTGCCAGCGCTTCTTCCTGACCCTTCTCATCCAGCAGGTCCCAAGGGAGGTTGTAATTGGGACCGGCTGCATAGGCGACACCCCAATGGGCCATTGCGCAATTCGGATCATGCTCGGCCGCGCGTTGAAAACAGGCTACCGCCTCTTCGTGATTGTAGCCGTATGTCCAGTTCAGCCCGCGGTCGAACCACAGCTGAGCTTCGGGGCTGGAAGTGGAAACCGGGCAGGAATAGCTGCCCAGATCGTAGTAATCGTTCATCACAGTTCCTCCCCCTAAGTTCGGGGTAGGATAGCGTGTTTCACCCGAGATTCACAGGTCAGGCCGGCAGCCGTTCTTCGATGCGACCCATGTGGATCATCAGGCCAAACGACAGCACGCACATACTCAGAATGCCAATTGTCAACGGCGCGATGGATCCGTTGAACAGAAGCCCGATCGGCGCGGCGATTGCTGCAGCCATTACTGTTGAGATCGACCCGACAACTGAAGCGGCCATGCCTGCGATGTGGCCCATGGGCTCCATGGCAATGGCATTCAGATTGCCGATGGTTACACCAGCCATGAAAAAGACCATCGTCTGCCAGAAGACAAACAGGGCAAATGACATATCGGGCGAAAGGTTCGCCATGTTCAGGATGATGACGACAGACGTGATGGCTATCTGCGCGCCGAAGGCGAATGTGACCATCCGGCGCATCCCGACGCGCACCACCAAAGCTGCGTTCAAAAGGCTGGCCGAACCTGACATCAGGGCGACAAATCCGAACCAGAAGGGAAAGCTGTCGGCCCGATCATGGATCACATCATAGACCGGTTGCACCATAGTCAGCATGGTGAACAAGGTCCCCATGCACAAGGTCTGCACGAAGATAGACAAGCGCACGGTGGGATGGGCAAACATTTCGTTCACGGCCGCAATCATCAGGGGCAGGCGAAAGGGGCGGCGGTTCTCGACGGCCAGGGACTCGGGCAGTCGTGTACTCACCCAAAAAAGGACGACCAGCGCGAACAGGATAAAGGACATGAATATCCCGCGCCAGCCGAAGAGGGCGATAACACCAGCGCCCAGCATCGGGGCCGCTGCTGGTACCAAAGTGAAGATCATCATAGCGATTGAGATGATGCGCGCCATTTCCCGGCCTGAATACAGGTCACGGATGATGGCCATTGCCACCACACGTGGTCCAGCAGCGCCCAGCCCCTGTACAACGCGCGCAATCAGCACCAGTTCCAGCGAAGAACTGGCCCAGGCAACAGCCGAAGCCGCAATGTACAATAGCGCGCCGCAAAAGATCACCGGCTTGCGTCCCAGCGCATCCGATAGCGGGCCGGTAAAGAATGTACCGATACCCATTCCCAGAACGAAGGACGTCAGAATCAGTTGGGCGCGATTGACATCATCGGGGCTGAGCTGCGCGCCGATTTCGGGCAGGGCAGGCAGCATTGAATCGATCGAAAACGCGATAGTGGCGAACATCATTGCGATCAGCGCAATGAATTCCGCCTTCGACATGCGGTTGGCCATGAAGCACTCCTAACCTGTTCGCGCTATCATGGTGAGTCAGGTTAGGCCAGACTGGAAATTCGCACAGACCTCTGTGCTATTCTGCGGGGGAAGCCTCAAGTTGAGACATTATTTCGGCGATCACTTTTTCCCACATTTCAGGTGGTTGAGCACCCGGAACGGCATGTTGATTGGCAACTATGTAGGTCGGGACCGAACTGACGCCCATTTCGCGAGAATGAGTATCACGGTTGCGAATATCCTCGCGGTCGGCGTCGGATTTCAACAGCTTCATGACCACTGCGGCGTCCATTCCGGCACTGTCTGCGATGTCGGACAGGACTTCGGGGTCGCCGATGTCTCGGGCCAGAACAAAATAGGCATCGAACAGCGCATCCACAACGGCATTCTGTTTGCCTTCGATCCCCGCCCAATGGATCAGGCGATGTGCATCCAGTGTATTAGGTGTGCGTTTCATGCCTTCAAAGTCAATCTTCAGACCGGCGCTTTCAGCATGTTCAACCACCGGCGCATAAGCACGCACGGCACCATCTTTGCCGCCGAACTTGCGTTCCAGATATTCGCGACGATCCATACCTGCGTCCGGCATATCAGGGTTCAACTGAAACGGATGCCATTCGATGACAAAAGGGTGGTCCGGCACATTGGCCAGTGCTTTGTCGAGATGCGTTTTACCGATATAGCACCACGGACAGATCGGATCGGACAGGATGTCGAGCTTGACAGTCTGGGTCATGTGGCTGGTGCCTCGAAATAGGCCGGCAACGCCCGGCGCAGGAGTTTGCCATTGCCGCCGGTTGGTAGCGCAGACAGGTGGATGAAGGCGCGTGGTTGTTTATAACGTGCCAAGTTTGCCTCGACATAAGCGCGCAAGGCCGCATCGTCCAGCTTTTCCGGGCCGGTATAGAAGGCTGCTATCACAAATGTGTCCGGTTTGACCTCGACCGTAGCTGCACCGACCTGCGTGATACCGGGAAAACGGGACAGGGCGGCTTCGACCTCGACCGGGGACACGCGGTAGCCACCGGCATTCATCATGTCGTCGTCCCTGCCCAGATAACTGACCTGGCCGTCCACTGCCATTGCCCCCTGATCTCCGGTCAGGAACCATTCGCCCTGCATCCGGGATTCAACTTCATCGGGTGCGTTGAGGTAGGTCAGCATCAATCCGGGATCAGACCGATGAATGGCGATGGTACCTTCTTGCCCCTGCGGCACCGGGCCGTCCGGGCCCAGAATGGCCACGCGACGACCCGGTTGCGGGTGCCCCAATGCGTCGCCGCGCGCGGGGTGGGCCGGGCTTGAGGATATGAAAGTCGAGCATTCGGACATGCCGTAGGCTTCGAACAGTTCCGTACCGGTGGCGCTTAGCCATTTCTCGTGCAGAGCGCGCGAAAGCTTTTCCCCAGCGCATAAACCGTGGCGCAGGTCAGGTAAGCTGATTTGCTCATACTCTTGCACCAATTTGCGAAAGACCCCTGGTGCCGCCGCAAAGATGGTTGCACGATGCTGGTGGAGCAGAGCAGGCAGGGCGGTGATGTCCGTGCCCGGTTCCGGGATCAAGGCGGTTGCGCCGATGGTCCACGGGTCCATCAGTCCGGTGCCAAGTGTATAGGTCCAGTTGAACGCTCCGGCGTGACACAGCCGATCGGACGTGCGCAGACCATACCAGCCATCGACCATCATCTGCCGCGCCCAGATTGCCCGATGCGCGTGGGCCACGGCACGCGGACTGCCCGACGTTCCCGAGGTGTAGACGACATATGCCATACGCTCGGGGTCGCCCAGTTCAAAGCTGGCAGGGGGCAAATGGTGCATAGCCTTCAGTTCATCCAACTCGATCTGTCTGGGATGAGGCGCGCATGAGACAGCGGGATCACGAAGAACCGCGGCTGGGGACAGATCGTCGATCATTCTGGCGGTTTCGGGTTCCGTCAGTTGCGACGATGTGGGCACCGGAATGATACCCACTGAAATCGCGCCCAGATAGGCAATCGGGAAATCCACCGTATTGCCGAGCCGCATCAGAACGATTTCGCCGGGTGTCAGACCTGCTTGCAGCAATCCTGCGCCAGTGCCCAGTACGGCGGATTGCAGGTCGCGATAGGTCCAGTCCAGCGCGCCGTGGGGCATTAATACCGACAAAGCCACTTTATCAGGGACCTGATCCGCGCGGCCAAGGACGTGCGCCGCCAGATTGAAGGGTGCAGGGCAGGGCGCGGGCGCCCCCTGATCGAAGACAGAAAACATGGCCATTGGCTAACGCGGTGTCTGGCGCGTTGCAAGCGCGGCTGGCCAAGCCTATAGAGAATGGCATGAGCACCCAAGATCCCAAATCCCTGATCCGAATTGCCCGCGATTCCGGCGATCACACCGAAGTTGAACCGCTGGACCTTGGCGCGCGCGTGCGCGAATTGCGAAAAGCGCGGAAATGGACGCTGGAGCAGGCCGCCAGTCAGGCCGGTTTGGCCCGTTCGACCCTCAGCAAGATTGAGAACGGGCAGATGTCACCTACCTATGACGCGCTCAAAAAGCTTGCGGTTGGGTTGGAAATCTCGGTTCCTCAGCTTTTCACACCGCCACAGCGGGATCAGGTCATCGGACGGATGGCGATTACCCGGATGGGCGAAGGGGCGGCTCACGCGACAACGACCTACGAGCATGAGTTGCTGGCCGAAACCCTGACCAAGAAGCACATGCTGCCCTACCGCGCGCGGGTTCGGGCGCGGTCCATGGATGAATTCGACGGCTGGGTGCGCCACGATGGCGAAGAGTTCATGTATGTTCTGACCGGTGTTGTCCGGCTCTATACCGAGTTTTATGAGCCGGTCGAAATGCGCAGGGGTGACAGCGCCTATTACGATGGCAGCATGGGCCATAACGTAATCTCCGTCAGTGACGAAGACGCGACAATCCTTTGGGTCACATCACTTGCTTAGCGACGCGCGGCAGTATTCTCTGTTCAGGCCTTCGGTAAACAGGAAATCTTCGACCTCTTCATGAGCTTCGTTCATGGTTAACTGGTGACGCTCTGCCAGATAGGCTTCGAACCCTTTACGATCTTGTGATACGCGCATCATGTCTTGGTCACGCAAATTCGGAAAACGCCGCTTTGCACGTGCGTAGGCCGCATTCCAGTCTTGTGTCAAATCCGTCCAGTTCATCATGTATGAGCTTTCCTTATGTAGCGATTAGGACTGCTCTCCCCCTCCTTAGGGTACGTAATGGGTGCCGTAAGGGAAGACATGACAAAATGTCGCAGCATGTCACTGCATTCCTTTTACAAGATTGTGCCTCTGCAATAGCTGCCGCAACAGGGCGGCGGGCTTGAAATTATTCAAAGTACTTGCGGATCAGGAGACCTGTTTGTTGCGGCACCGGGAAATCCCGGCGAGCAGATTGTAAAGGCGATCTCGATCTTTGGGCTACGTCTAAATATTTCGATTCAATGTAGCTTTTAGTGTTGGCCAAAGCAGGCCGAAGGCCCGTCTCATGGGATCATCCGGCGTCCGATATGGCCTGCATGTGGTGCTGCGATTTGTCGTCGCCAAACGTATACCTGAATGTGATGGCAATGTGCTGATTTCCGCCGACAGGCGTGGTTTTCATGGGCCAATCGGGAAGGAAGAGCAAAGGAATCGTGTATTTCAAGGCGTCCGCCAACACTCCGCGGTGAACAGCCGGTGTTTTACAAAACCCGGCTGCCCTGATCTTCATGTGACTACCTGGCGTCGTACCACCACACTTCCGGCATGTATTGCGGTCCATCGCCATAGATTGGCACAGTGTCGGGGAACCTGAGCTCGCGTATGTGGGCAATCCGCCCGACATCAAAACTCCAGATCGGGATGACATAGCGACCGGCCGTCAGAACCCGGTCAAGCGCGCGGGTTGCCGCGGTGAAATCTTCACGTGTTTCCGAGGCAAGCATGGCGTCAATCATCGCATCAACAGCGGGCGAGGCCACGCCCATCAGGTTGCGTGTGCCGGGTGTGTCCGCGTTCTCGCTTCCCCAATACAAACGCTGTTCATTGCCGGGAGACAGTGAAAGAGCACGCCGGAAAGGCGTAACATCAAAATCCAGTTCCCCAGTGCGCCCGACATACTGCGCGTTGTCGACCTGTTCCGTCGTAACCTGAATGCCAAGCCGTTCCAGAGCGCGGGAATAAATCTCGACCACCGACGCCATCTCGCTGTCACCCTGCTGCAGCAAGACCGTCATTTTGAACGGGTCACCATTCGTGTTGCGCAAGACTCCGTCCTGAACGGTCCAACCCGCTTCGGTCAACAGTTTGGTGGCTTTGCGAATATTTGCGCGGTTGCGGGCTGAACCGTCGCCCTTCGGCAGTTCATACCCTTCCAGCGTGCCGGGGATCAGATCCGAGGCAAAGGGTTCCAGCAGGGCTTTTACCTGCCCTTGGGCCGGTCCGGGCTGCATGGCCAGGTCCGAGCCTGAAAAGTAGGACGTGATCCTTGGCTGCGCCCCACCAGTGATCGTGTCGTTGATGAACTCGAAGTTGAAGGCCAGCGTCATGGCCTCGCGAACGCGCCAGTCGTCGAACGGGGCTTTGCGGGTATTCATCACGAACCCGGTCATGCCTGACGGTTTGCCATGCGGGATCTCGGTCTTGATGACATCGCCGCGCTGAACGGCGGGGAAGCTGTATTGCGTGTCCCATTTGTCGCCGTTGAACTCACGCACCGCTGATAGCTCGCCGGCTTTGAAGGCCTCGAACAGGACGCTGCCGTCGCCGTAGAACTCGATCCGCATTTCATCCAGATTCATGGTGCCGCGACGGAACGGGATATCCTGCCCCCAATACTCAGGGTTGCGACGAAGGTTCACATAGCGCCCCGCCTCGTAGCTTTCGATCACATAGGGGCCGGTTCCGATTGGGACATCGTGCAAGGCGGCGTCGGCAAATTTCTTGTCCTTCCACTGCGCCTTTTGGAGGACCGGACGCATCCCTGCGAGCAGGGCAAGTTCGCGATCCGGCACGTTGAAAGTAATCCGAACCGAACGCGGGCCGGTCTGTTCGATCCTGTCGATTTTGTCCCAAAAACCGCGATAGCGCAGATGCCCCTGAGTGCCGAGCGTCTCGTATGACCAGATCACGTCGTCAATCGTGACCGGGCTGCCGTCGGAAAACCGGGCCTCTTCCCGCAGGGTAAATTCAACCCATGACCGGTCGGGAGCCGTCTCAACTGATTCGGCTAACAGCCCGTAAAGTGTGAAAGGTTCGTCCCAGGATCGCCCCATCAGGCTTTCATGGGTCCAAAATGGCAATTGCCAGGGCGAGGTGCCTTTTTGCAAAAACGGGTTCAGGCTGTTATAGCCGCCAGTATTTCCGAAAACGACTTTGCCGCCTTTGGGCGCATCGGGGTTGGCATAGGGTAGGGACACAAAATCCGGTGGTAGGGCCGGGTCTCCATACATAGCTATGCCATGAGACGATTCTGCATGGGCGGACGAGATCATGAAAATGCTGGCGATTCCCGCCGCAAGTGGTCGAAACGGTCGGAGAAAATCCGGGCTCATTTTGGAAACAATCCTGCTCTGGCCTTATTTTGTTGGGATTCACCGTAGTGATGATTTTTCATATTATCAAACTTTTAGCTTGGACGAAGGCGTGGAATTGCTTATAAAGGATGCACTGCTCGATAGGTTTCTTGCCTGTATGAAACCTGCCTCAATAACTTAACGCCCGCTTCGTGCGGGCGTTTTTTTTGGCTGCTTGAGAAGTGTCAGGCTGGGATTTCAGACCAGTGTGTTTCCCCGTTTTCTTTGCAGGTGCAGCATGGCATTGTGCACCAAATCATCGCATCAGGGAGAACGGTCATGAGCCTTTCCGGCAAAACAGCAATCATCACTGGGTCTAATTCTGGCATCGGTCTGGGGGTCGCGCGCGAGCTGGCGAAGGCCGGAGCAGATGTCGTCCTTAATTCCTTTACGGACCGTGACGAAGATCACGCGTTGGCTGCTGAGATTGCCAAAGAGACCGGAACCAACGCGCGTTACATCAAGGCGGACATGTCAAGAGGCGATGAGTGCCGCGCGCTGATTGAGCAGGCCGGATCTTGCGACATACTTGTGAACAACGCGGGCATTCAGTTTGTGTCCCCGATCGATCAGTTCCCGGTGGATAAATGGGATGCGATTATTGCGATCAACATGAACTCGGCCTTTCACACGACCGCGGCCGCACTGCCGATGATGCGCAAAGCGGGATGGGGTCGTATCGTGAATATCGCCTCGGCGCATGGTTTGACGGCGTCGCCGTTCAAGGCAGCCTATGTTGCCGCCAAGCACGGGGTGGTGGGGATGACCAAGACCGTTGCCTTGGAAACGGCGCAAGAACCGATCACCTGCAACGCCATTTGCCCGGGCTATGTGCTGACGCCTCTGGTCGAGGCCCAGATCCCGAACACGATGAAAGAATACAATATGAGCCGCGAGGAGGTCGTGAAAAACGTGCTTCTTGAACGGCAACCTTCCAAGGAATTCGCCACCGTTGAGCAACTGGGCGGGACAACCATTTTCCTGTGCTCGGACGCGGCGGCGCAGATCACGGGAACCACGATTTCTGTCGATGGCGGCTGGACCGCCTTGTGATTGGCCTTGGGGGCGCTGCCCCCAAACCCCCGGAGTATTTCTGAAAAGATGAAGGGTGAGGGCGGTGATACGGATCAATCTGGCTTTGCAGGGCGGCGGTGCGCATGGGGCATTCACCTGGGGTGTGCTTGACCGGCTGCTGGATGAGGAAGACATCGAGGTTGCTGCGATCACTGGAACATCCGCCGGTGCGTTGAACGGTGCGGCGTTCAAATCGGGGATGGTTCATTCAGGACGTGAGGGTGCGCGCGCGCAACTGGATGGGCTTTGGAGGCGTATGGGCGCGATTGGTGACATGCGTATCGCCAATTGGTTTCGCGGGTTGGAACCGGCTGTAATCGCGCAGGCGATGGAATATTCGGTGCCGTTTTCCTTCGGTGATGCCTGGTCGCGGATGGTGTCGCCTTATGCTTATGGTCCATTCTACAGCAATCCGCTGGAGCCGGTGGTGGACAGGTTCAATTTTGCGGAAGTTTGCGCCGATGCGGGACCCCGCCTGTTTGTGTGCGCCACCTGTGTGAGAAGCGGCAAGATCCGCGTGTTTACCGGGGAGGAAGTCTCGACAGATGCCATTTTGGCTTCGGCCTGCCTGCCGACCCTGTTCAAGGCTGTCGAGATATTTGATCCAAAGACAGACCGGATCGAGGCCTATTGGGATGGCGGTTATACTGGTAATCCGGCGCTCTATCCGCTGTTCAACAATGATCTGCCGGATGATGTGGTGATCGTGAATATCAACCCGTTGGAGCGCGACGCGGTGCCGGTCACACCGCAGCAGATCCAGAACCGGATAAACGAGATCAGCTTCAATTCATCCCTGTTTCGCGAATTGCGGGCAATCAGCTTTGTTCAACGGCTTCTGAAAGAGGGCAAGCTGAAGGCCGGGGACATGAGCCGCGTTCTGGTGCATATGATTGCCGATAACGAGTTGATGAGCAGCCTGTCTGTTGCCACTAAAACCGTGCCCAACCCGGTTATTTTGCACAAGCTGAAACAGGCGGGGCGGGTAGCGGCGGATCGTTTTCTGGCCAAGCATAAGAGTGATCTGGGTCAGACCAGTACTGTCGATCTGCCAGCTATGTTCGGTTAATCACTCGGGCGGTTGCGTGGGGTCTTTTTCGTTGGGATAAACGAGCCCGGCCGAAATCACCAGTTTCGCGGCATCCTCTATTGTCATGTCCAGCATAATTACGTCTTCCATCGGGAAAAACAGCAAAAAGCCCGAGGTCGGGTTGGGTGTAGTCGGGACAAAAACGCTGAGCAGCTCTCCTCCAGTTTCCGCGCGTTTGCTGATTTCGCCTTTGGCGGTTGTCGAGACGAATCCAATGGCCCAGATCCCGCGGCGGGGATACTGGATCAGGCATGCCTTTTCAAAAGAGCGTTCGGTTTGGGCAAATACGGTTTCCGAGATCTGTTTGATCCCGGAATAGATCGAGCGGACGACCGGCATCCGATCTACCACGCTTTCAGCGAACAGGATCAGGGACCGGCCCAGAATTCCTTTTGCGATCCACCCTACGATAACGGTAAAGATCAGGAAGATCACGACGCCCACGCCGCGCAGGTTGATACCGACGTAACGTTCCGGTTGGAATTGATGAGGAACCAGTGGCAGGACCGCACTGTCGATCCAACCGACTACCGACCAGATCAGCCAGACCGTCAGCCAGACCGGCGCAATGACAACCAGCCCCGTCAGGAACGACGCGCGCAGCCGTGCCAGCATGCCGGGGCGGCGATGAAGCGGTTCTTCGTCGAACGGTGTATTCATCTTGGATCCGAGTGGTTATCGGGATTTAGGTAGTCAATCGGTAGCCTTGGCACAATAGGCTTGCGTTATCCCTGTTCTACCAGTGCCCGTGCAATCGCCGCCGCGAGGCGCGCATTGTTGCGCACAAGGGCAATGTTGGCAGTCAGCGAACGGCCTTCGGTCTTTTCAAAGATACGTTGCAGCAGATAGGGCGTCACATCTTTTCCGGTAATCCGATGCGCATCAGCATCAGCCTGTGCCTCGGCGATGATGGGGGCCAGTATTTCGGCAGGGATCTGATCCGCGATCGGGATCGGGTTGGCCACCAGCTGCCCGCCAGGCAGGCCCAATGCGCGACGGGTTGCATGGGCCTTGGCGATAGCTTCTGGAGTGTCCATGCGCAGGGGGGCAGCATAGGGTGACTTTGCAGACCAGAAGGCAGGAAACGCATCCTGACCATGGGCGATGACTGGAACCCCCAGCGTTTCCAGAACCTCAAGGGTTTTGGCCAGATCAAGGATAGCCTTGGCTCCGGCTGCGACGACGGTGACCGGTGTATGGCCAAGTTCGTGCAGATCAGCCGAGATGTCGAACGTGGTTTCGGCGCCCTGATGCACGCCACCGATGCCGCCTGTAGCAAACACCTCGATCCCGGCGTAATGCGCGGCGATCATAGTGGCGGCGACGGTTGTGGCTCCGGTGCCGCCGGTCGAGATGCAGGCCGCCATATCCGCGCGCGAGATTTTGGCAACGCCTTGCGCCTGACCCAGCCACTGCAACTGGTCCGGCTCGAGCCCCACATGCAGTTTGCCTTCAATCACCGCCATGGTCGCCGGAACCGCCCCCGCATCGCGGATGTCCTGTTCGACCTGAGCCGCAACTTCGACGTTTTGCGGGTAGGGCATGCCGTGGGTGATGATGGTGCTTTCCAGCGCAACGATGGGATGGCCCGCGTCCTTGGCGGCGCGGACCGCGGCAGAATATTGGATGTCGATCACAGTGGGGTTTCTCCGGAAACGTAGGTTGCTGCGGCATGCAGAGCGCGGGTTAGAGCCTCGTCACTTGATGCGCCGCCGGATTCTGAGGCGATATGAGCCGCCATGAAGGTATCCCCGGCACCGGTCACACGGGTGACCAGAACGGAGGGGGGTGTTTGGGTCAGAATTTCGTCTGAACTACCGACCGTGGCCGAGTTGCCGCCATCTGTGACCAGCACGCGTAGCGCGCCACGATCCAGAAGGCCTTTTGCGGCAGATTCAGAATCGGTGAATTCGCGCTGGCACAATATTCCTGCCTCTTCGAGGTTCACATAAAGCGTGGCGCGGGCATGTTTCAGGAAGGGCAATAGGCGCTCTGCTTTACCGGGCGAGGCCGGGGCAACACGCAGATCGGCACGGGCGAAAGCAGGACTTTGGGCGATTTCTTCCAGCAGGTTCAGGGTCAGGTTTCCGTCAAGTGCAATGGGGCCCTCAAAGGGCATGTTTTCATGACCAAGCGGGCCGTGCATCAGCGGACGCAGGATCTTTGCTCCAGCGGCTTCCAGCGAATGCGCGTCGGCAATGGCCGCGATCAACCCGTTGGCACCTTCGACGGCCATATACCGGTCGGTTGGCAGGTCCTGCGAGCGATAGATGTGATCCGTGATCATGCCGAGGCGGGAGCAGGCATGAATCAGTTCGTCGCCCTCGGGGTCACGACCGATGGCCGTCAGCAGGGTGGGCGTCATACCAAAACGCACCAGCGTCATGGCTATGTTCATCGCAACACCACCCGGCAGGCGAGTAATCCGGCCGGGCACGTCCGAGCCATGCCGCATGGCACTGGCTGATCGTCCGATCACGTCCCACAGGACCGAGCCGATACACAGGATATTACTGTTCTGAGTCATAAAGGACGTCATGCCGCAGCGGTGATGCCCATGCAAGTCAGAACGTTACCGCAATCAGAGATTTACGATCCACAGGTCCGATATACCCTTTGGGCTTGCGATCTGCGGCCTTCGCGGGAACAATCGAAAGCAATGATTGGTGATTTGATTTTCCTGTTGGAGCTTTTCGTATGAATGGCCCTGCTTTCCGCGCCATCTTTCGAACCCTCAAAACCTGTGCCCTGAGTTTTTTTGTTCTTGCAACTTTATATCCCGGATCGGGCAGGGCGCAATCCGCCCCGCCGACCGTTGTTGATTTCTGGATCAAGTCCAACACTCTGTTTCTTGAGTTGAAATGGAATGCCGAGGCCATGTTGACCGGGAACAATCCCGCGCAGCCCGCTGCGTTTTCCAACGATCCAAACTACAAATCCTTGCGGCGAATGGTTTCGTCTGAGCTGGAACCCCAGATCAAAGAGTTCGTTCATCTCTGGAAACAAAATCTTGTAGTGGAGGCACCAGAGCGATTGAGTTTGTCTTATGAAGGCGTGCGTATCCCTGTTGTGGGAGATACGGAGAAAGTGCGGGTTTCCAAACTGTTGCTGACTGCTCCTTTGCCCGATCAGGCGTCAAACCTGCGTCTGACCTGGCCGTCAGAAAGCGGACCAATCGTTCTGCGACAGCAAAATGTCGCGGCGCCATACACCGGGTATTTGGCTGCCGGTGAAGCCAGCCCGCTGATCCCCTTACAAGGCGGGGCGTCTCTGACAACGCAACAAACATTGCAGACATATTTCACAAAAGGGGTCGATCAGTTTCTCCGAAACCCAATTAAGCCATCCATTCTTGTTTTGGCGCTAGTGTTTCTGTCTTTGAAATTGCGCCCGGTGGTATCTCAACTGATGTTCCTGTCAGCGGGCGCCCTGATCGGGCTTGGGCTGGGATTGTATGGCGTATTGGATGCAGGAAAAGTGAGCGAGGCCCCTGTTCTGGTTGCTTCGACCATCGTTCTGGCGCTGTGGAACCTGGTTGCCCGGCGATTGCAGGTCTGGCGTTTGTTGGCGGTTCTCGCCATTGGCGGTTTTCAAGGTCTGGTAATTGCCTCGAACCTGATCGGGATCGGGGTGCCACCAGATCATTTGCCCCCGGCCATCCTGGGCTTTGGCGCCGGGAGTATTCTGCCGCTTGTTGTTGTGGCCCTTGCTGGGCTTGCTCTGTCGCTTTTGTTTTCTGGCGGCTCGCACCGAACCCGAGGCCGGATATCGGTTCTGGCCTCGATGCTGATTGCAGGTGCCGGTGTCTTTTGGATTGTCGAGCCTTGGGTGCTGGGTTAAAGCAACGCCGCCAGCAGCGTTTTCAGCGCCGCCAGCGGATCGTCACTGCCCCAGATCTCATCGCCAATGCCAAAGAAATCAGTGCAGGGGGCCAGGTCGCGGATCAGTTCGGGTGTCAGCCCACCTTCGGCCACAACCGGAACCTCAATCATCTCGGACCACCATTGGAACAGGTCCTTTTCGGCGCGGGTTCCGTCCCTCAGTTTGGCCGAGCCGACAGGACCGAAGGCCACATAATCCGCTCCGTTTTCGCCAGCAGTCATACCATCATGGCTCGACGCGCCGCAAAAGCTTCCGACGATTGCATCAGCGCCCAGTTCCTTGCGCGCGGTGCGGACCGAGCGTGCAGCATCATCCAAATGCACCCCGTCCAGCCCCAGACGCTGCGCCAGCAATACATGGTTCGAGATTACGATGGCCACGTCGCGCGCGTGGGCGATTTCACGGCAAGCGTCGGCCGCGCGAGCGATGGTATCTTCGTCACTTCCGGCCAACGCGAGGCGGACACAGGCAATCTCGACCCCGTCCAGCACAGTCGCCAGCTTGTTCGTGAACGTGCTCAACTCGATAGTCGGAGGCGTGATCAGGTAAATCTGCGGCTGCTCGGGGGTGTCCATGGGCGCGTCCTTCGGCTTTCAGTCTTTGGCGCGGTTTAGCGGATTGCGGCTGGGAAGCAAACTTTTATGGTCAAGAGCCTGCAAATAACGCCCTTGCGCCTTGCCCTGCAAGAGCCTGCCAATTACAGCAGGCCAAGTTTTCTTAAGGTGAGCCATGCCCAGCGACAAACCCCAGCCTTCCTTCGTTCTTGTGCGCCCGCAGATGGGTGAAAACATCGGCGCTGCTGCGCGGGCGATGTGGAACTTTGGGCTGGACCGGATGCGTATTGTAGCCCCCCGTGACGGCTGGCCGAACCCCAAAGCGGTGGCAATGTCCAGCGGTGCAGGGCGCTTGCTGGATGAGGCGCAGTTGTTTGATGATCTGGCCGGATCGCTGGCCGACAGCACGTTTGTCTTCGCCACAACAGCTCGTCAGCGGGGCTTGACCAAACCTGTCTACAGCCCCGAACACGCAATGAGGATTGCCGCCGAAAAGATCGCTGCGGGCGAGAAGGTTACAGTTCTGTTCGGCCCTGAACGCGCGGGGCTAGAGAATGAAGACATCGCCAAGGCCAACGCGATCATCTCGGTGCCGGTGAACCCGGAATATGCCTCGCTGAACCTTGGTCAATGCGTATTGCTGACCGCCTATGAGTGGATGCGCCAGACCGGGGATGTAGTGCATGAGTCGACCGACCTGGGCAAAGGCGACTGGGCCACGGGGATCGAAGTCGAAAAACTTGTCGAGCACTACGAGGACAGGCTGGAGGAGGCGGGGTTCTTCTACCCTCCCGAAAAGGCCGAAGGGATGAAGGTTAACCTGCGCAACCTGTGGTCGCGGATGCGGATGACACGGGCCGATGTGCAGATGTTGCACGGGATCATGCGGCAGATGGTCCGCTGGAAGGATAAAGGCTGAGGCTGGACCTATCTTCACCCAAGCCCTAGCTTGTGGCGAAATCAGGACATGAGGACAGCATGAGCGGTAAGCGCAGCATCTTCGAAGAGGTCACGGACACCGAAAAACAACAGGCGGTTCAACCCGGTATGATCGACCGGGGGCGCGGCGGCGCGCGCAACGCGATCCGCATCTGGCTGATGATCCTGATTGCTCTGGTCGTTGTGATGATCGCGGTTGGCGGCCTGACGCGCCTGACTGACAGCGGCCTCTCGATCACCGAATGGCGCCCGATCACCGGAGCTTTGCCGCCGATGACCGAGGCGGACTGGCATGCAGAGTTCGACAAGTACAAGCAGATTGACCAATGGCGCATCCAGAACCAGTGGATGGAGTTGGGTGACTTCAAATCCATCTATTGGTGGGAATGGGGCCATCGTCAGTTGGGTCGCATGATCGGTCTGGTCTGGGCCGTTGGATTTCTGACCTTTCTTCTCTCCCGCAAGATCCCGACAGGGTGGACGGGAAAGTTGATCGTTCCGGGTCTTCTTGGCGGTCTGCAGGGCGCTGTTGGTTGGTGGATGGTGGCCTCGGGCGTCACCCAGGGTGAAGGCATGACGGCTGTTGCAAGTTACCGTCTGGCAATACACTTGGGGCTGGCCTTTGTGATCCTGGGAGCCCTAGCCTGGTACATCTTTGAACTCGGCCGGGAAGAACGTGATCTGATGCAGGCGCGCCGGGCCAAAGAGGTCAGGCTGTTTTCATTGTCCACAGGGCTGATGCATTTCGCCTTTTTACAAATACTCATTGGCGCGCTTGTCGCCGGGATCGACGCCGGGCGGTCTTACACCGACTGGCCGCTGATGGGGGGGCACGTGCTGCCCCCGGATGCGACTATGTTGGAACCGATGTGGCGAAATTTCTTTGAAAGCCCCGGTCTGGTACAGTTCATCCATCGCTGTGCGGGGTATCTGCTGTTCATCTTTGCCGTCGTCGTCTGGCGACGTGGTGGCGGCAGCGCGCATCCGCAGACACGTTTTGCCTTTAACGCTGCTTTCGCCGCGCTTACGTTACAGGTCGTCGTCGGCATCGTGACCGTGGTTTATGGCGCGCCATGGCAGATCGCTATCTTCCACCAGTTTATGGCCGTTATCGTCTGGACGCTGATCCTGCGCGCGCGGTTCCTCACGGCTTATCCAATCGCAACATCTGTGCGCGGAGTTTAAAACTATGACCGCTTTCAATGAACTGATGACCTTTCAGCGGGAAACTTCGGCTTTGGGCCAGATCGCCGGTCGGCTTGGCTGGGATCAGGAAACCGTCATGCCGCGCGGCGCAGCGCCTCAGCGTGCCGAAGAAATGGCAGCTATCGAATCTGTCCTGCACGCGCGCCGTTCCGATCCTCGTGTTGCCGAATGGCTGGATCAGGCCGCACCTCAGGATGAGGTCGGCAAGGCGCAGATGCGTGAAATCCGGCGCGCATATGATCGCGCGGTGAAGGTGCCTGCCGATCTGGCGACGGCGATTGCCCGTGTGACGTCCGCTGCACAGGGAAAGTGGGCGCAGGCGCGCGCAGACGAAGATGTCTCGGCCTTTCTTCCCGTTCTGGAAGAGGTCGTGTCGCTGAAACGACAGGAAGGCGAGGCGCTGGCGCAAGGGGGCGACGTATACGACGCCATGGCCGGAGATTACGAACCTTACACGACCAGCGCCCAGATCGCGGATATCTTCGACCAGATGCGCCCACGACTGGTAGCCCTGCGTGCCGCCGTGCTGGAGCGGCCCGAGCCCGCTGCCCTGAACCGCAGTTTTGATGAGCAGACCCAGATGCGTCTGACACAAAAACTGGCGGTCGCCTTTGGCTATGACCTGAACAATGGCCGCGTGGACAAGGCGGTTCACCCATTCAGTTCCGGCAGCGGTCTTGACGTCCGCATCACCACGCGAACCAGCGAAACAGACCCGTTCAACTGTTTCTATTCCACCATTCACGAGGTGGGCCACGCCGCCTATGAACAGGGGATCGACGAGAAATACCTCCTGACACCGCTCGGGTCTGGCGTGTCGATGGGCGTGCATGAAAGCCAAAGCCGGATCTACGAAAACCAGTTGGGTCGGTCGCGGGCCTTTACCGGATGGTTGTTCGAACAAATGAAAGAGGCGTTCGGCGATTTCGGCATTGCCGATCCGGACGCGTTTTATGCGACGGTCAACCGCGTCCATAACGGCTATATCCGCACCGAGGCGGATGAGGTCCAATACAATCTGCACATCATGCTGCGGTTTGATCTGGAACGCGCGCTGATGGCCGGAGACTTGCAGGTCGGCGATCTGGAGGCCGCCTGGAATGATCGGTTCAAGGCAGATTTCGGTTATGCGGTCGACAAGCCCTCGAACGGTTGTTTGCAGGATGTGCACTGGTCGGTTGGGCTGTTCGGTTACTTCCCGACCTACTCGCTGGGCAATGTCTATGCTGGGTGCCTCTATCAGGCCTTGCGCGTCTCTGAACCCGATCTTGACGCGCAACTGGCCCGAGGCGACACGTCCGGCGCGACCGGCTGGTTGCGTGAGCATGTGCAGCAGCATGGCGGCCTTTATGCACCGCGCGAGGTGATTGCCCGTGCCAGCGGTGTTGAACCCGGACCGGACCCATTGCTAAGCTATCTTGAGGCCAAGTTCGGCGCGCTCTACGATTTGTGAGTTTCCGAATTGCCTCCCAAGCGTTAGAATCGGTGCACCGATACCATCGCCTGGGAGGCAACGATGACCGGAAAAGCCCGCAAGAAAGCCAGTGATTTTGATCCGCGTATCCTCGAGATATTCGACGGATATGTGCACGGCACGATGTCCAAGCGTGAGTTCATCTCAAAAGCCGGTAAATACACGGCTGCTGGAGTGACAGGCGCAATGATTCTGGACCAGTTGCAACCTAATTACGCCTGGGCGCAACAGGTGGCCCCGGACGATCCCGCGATCCAAACCATGGTGGTCGCATATGACAGCCCGGATGGGCATAGCGAAACTAGCGGCCTGATGGCGATGCCGGCAAATGCCGAAGGTAAACTGCCTGCGGTACTGGTCGTGCACGAGAACCGGGGTCTAAACCCTTATATCGAGGACGTTGTGCGCCGCGCGGCCAAGGCCGGTTTCCTGGCTTTTGGACCTGATGGGTTGTCCCCCCTTGGCGGCTATCCCGGTACTGATGAAGAAGGGCGCGAGATGCAGCGCTCGATGGACCGGGAAAAACTGATGGCGGATTTTTTTGCGGCTTTTGAGTTCTTACGTGATCACGAACTTTCGACAGGCAAGGTTGGCGCTGTCGGATTCTGCTATGGCGGAGGTGTTTGCAACGCCTTGGCCGTGGCCTATCCGGACCTTGCGGCCTCGGTGCCATTCTACGGTCGGCAACCACCAGCCGAAGATGTTCCGTCCATCGAAGCACCTCTTATGATTCACTATGCCGGTCTGGACGAGCGTATCAACGCTGGATGGCCTGCATATTCAGAGGCGTTGAAAGCCAATCAAAAGAAATTCAGCGTGCACTTCTATCCGGACGTCAATCACGGTTTTCACAACGATACGACGCCCAGGTATGACGAAGCCGCGGCAAATCTGGCATGGAGCCGGACCATCGCTTTTTTCAATGCCTACCTGACATGAACTGAACCCCGGGAATCGTCGAACCGGTGCCCGGGGTTACTGTCATTCTTCCTCGTCGCCCTGATCGGCGATCCACGCGACGCTGACGACTTCTTCGCCCTTGCCGGTATTGAATACCTTCACGCCACCTGCGGAACGTGAGCGGAACGAGATTCCATCGACCGGCACCCGGATAGATTGGCCTTTCGATGTGGCCAGCATGATCTGATCGTCGATCTCGACCGGGAAGGATGCAACCAAATCCCCACCGCGCATCGCTTTGTCCATCGCGGCTACGCCCATGCCGCCACGTCCGCGCACCGGGTAGTCGTGGCTTGAACTCAACTTGCCAGCACCACCGGCGGTGATGGTCAGGATCAGGTTTTCAGCCGCCGACATCTCGGCATATTTTTCCTGGCTAAAATCGCTGCTTGCTGCGGCTTCCTCCTCGTCACCAGCGTCTTCTTCGGTAAGCCCTGCAACTGCACGCCGCATCTTGAGATAGGCCACACGATCTTCGGGGGTCGCCTCGAAATGACGGATCACGGACATCGACACGACACGGTCACCGTTGGTCAGCCTGATCCCCCGGACACCTGTGGATTCGCGTGAGTTAAAGACTCGCACGTCGGTGGTCCGGAAACGGATCGCGCGGCCGGAATTGGTGACCAGCATCACGTCTTCGTCTTCTGAACAGATGCGTGCATTCACCAGTTCGACGCCGTCGGGCAGTTTCATCGCAATCTTGCCGTTGCGCCGGACATTGGTGAAGTCTGACAAGCGGTTACGACGCACGTCACCTGCGCTGGTGGCAAAGACGATCTGGAGGTTTTCCCATTCTTCGTCGGGTACATCCACGGGCATGATTGCGGCGATGGAAACACCGGTTGGGATCGGAAGAATGTTGACGATGGCCTTACCTTTGCCGGTACGCCCGGATTGGGGCAAGCGCCAGGTCTTGAGCTTGTAGACCATCCCATCTGTTGTGAAGAACAGCAGCTGAGTGTGGGTGTTTGCAACGAAGAGGTTGGTAACAACATCCTCTTCCTTGGTCTGCATCCCCGAAAGGCCCTTGCCACCGCGTTTCTGGGCGCGGAAATCTGCCAGCGGCGTTCGTTTGATATAGCCGCCCGAAGTGATGGTCACGACCATGTCTTCACGCTCGATCAGGTCTTCGTCTTCCATGTCGCCCGACCAGTCGACGATCTCAGTGCGGCGGTCGACCGCGAACTGTTCACGCACGCTGCGCAGCTCATCAGCGATGATGCTCATGATCCGTTCGCGTGAGGACAGAATATCAAGGTATTCCTTGATCTTGGCTGCCAGTTCTTCCAGTTCGTCCGTGACTTCTTTGACGCCCAATTGGGTCAGGCGCTGCAAGCGCAACTCCAGAATGGCGCGGGCCTGCACCTCGGTCAGGTTATAGGTGCCATCGTCATTCATCTTGGACAGAGGATCGTCGATCAGGCGCAGATAACTTTCGATTTCGGAGGCAGGCCAGCGGCGGGTCATCAGCTTTTCACGCGCTTGCGCCGCGTCCGCAGACGACCGGATCGTTGCGACCACTTCATCGACGTTGGACACCGCCACAGCCAGACCACACAGGATGTGGCTGCGTTCGCGCGCCTTGCGCAGGTCGTAGGCGGTGCGGCGGGCAACGACATCTTCACGGAAGTCGATGAACGAGGTCAGGAACCGGCGCAGGGTCAACTGCTCGGGGCGGCCACCATTCAGCGCCAGCATATTGCAGCCAAAGGAGGTCTGCATCGGCGAAAAGCGATAGAGCTGGTTCAGCACCACCTCGGGCGTCGCGTCACGTTTGAGCTCGACCACAACGCGCACACCGTTGCGGTCGGATTCGTCTTGTACATGGGCCACGCCTTCGATCCGCTTCTCGCGAACCGCCTCGGCGATCTTTTCAATCATCGCGGCCTTGTTCACCTGATAGGGAATCTCGTCGACAACGATGGCATAGCGGTCCTTGCGGATTTCTTCTACTCGGGTCTTGGCGCGGATGATGACGCTGCCACGGCCCTCCAGATAGGCCTTGCGCGCACCGGAACGCCCCAGCATCAGGCCACCGGTCGGAAAGTCGGGACCGGGGATGTATTCGATCAGCTGTTCTGATGTAAGGTCGGGATCGTCGATCAGCGCCAGAGTCGCATCGACCACTTCACCAAGGTTGTGCGGCGGAATGTTCGTCGCCATCCCCACGGCGATACCACCGGCGCCATTGACCAGCATGTTCGGGAAACGGGCCGGCAGAACCGTCGGTTCCCGGTCCTTGCCGTCATAGTTGTCCTGAAAATCAACCGTTTCTTTTTCGATATCAGCCAACAGGGAAGCGGCGGGCTTGTCCATCCGCACTTCGGTGTAGCGCATAGCCGCCGGGTTATCGCCGTCCATCGAGCCAAAGTTGCCCTGACCGTCCAGCAGCGGCAGCGACATCGAGAAATCCTGCGCCATCCGCACCAGTGCGTCATAGATCGCGCTGTCACCATGCGGGTGGTACTTACCCATCACGTCGCCCACCGGACGGGCCGATTTGCGGTACGACTTGTCGTGCGTGTTCCCCGTTTCGTGCATCGCATACAGAATGCGGCGGTGCACCGGTTTCAGCCCGTCGCGCAAATCAGGGATCGCGCGGCTAACGATGACCGACATGGCATAGTCCAGATAGGATGTGCGCATTTCGGATTCGATGGAAACCGTCGGGCCGTCGTAGACTGGGCGCTCGGGCGGGGTTTCATCCATGTTTTCAGGAATTTCTGGCGTATCGCTCACGTAAACTGCCCGTGTCTTGTTCTGGGTCTATATCTTGTGGGTGTATCTTATCAGACCCGGCACATAAGGTGCAAGCAAGCAGCGCCTTTACGGGGATTTTCCGCGGTAATACTCAAGTAACATATTGTTATATAAGTATTAGAAGTTTTTCGTGGTATCTTGAATGGACCTTGTATCAAGCAGGAGGTCTGCATGAACCCAAGCGAAACCGAATTGATGCTCAAGGGGTACGGGCTGACAACGGCTGAGTTTTTCTATCATATGCCCGACTATATCCACGTCTTGAACACGTTCATCTGGCAGGATTACGACCTTGCGCCGGATCATCCGAAACTGTTCAAATTCATCGACTTCTGGCAGCGCGAAATCGAAGGCCCGCTGCATTCGGTCAAATTCACCCATCGCAAAATGATCGCACCGGGTGAGTGGCGCAACACGGTGGGCGAGTTTCGTGTGAACTGAGCGAGAGGCAGGTACGAGTTCCGTTGGTGCATGCTCTTCAATCATTGAAGCGAAATGGTCGGCGCGTGTCTGATGATCCGTCCGAAGCGAAATCAGGAATTCCTGAATCGTTCAGCCAGAGCAACTGGCACCGCCCAGCACGCAGAATTTGGCACAATGGGGGTGGTTCAGGTGAACGTCAGCCTCGGATTCGGCCAGAGAATGCCCCATCTCGAACTCCGACTCGTAGGGCAGCAGGGTGCAGGCCAACACGGCAGGCCGGTCAGCGCCTTTCCGTTTCACCACCATGCGGGCGCTGGCGCACATCAATGCATCGGGTGACTTGTTCAGTATTCCCCAGCAAGCCGTTGTAATCTCGGGAACTTCGACAGTTTCGTCCATTTCCGGGAACAGGACGGTCCGAGCCGGGTTATGCGGGTCAATGTCAAAGCCGTGCTCTGTAAAGAATGCGGCATAACCCGCGCGACTTTCCGTGTCAGACTCACCCCAAACGGTGCGCCCGGCAACAGCCATGTTAAAGCCGTGATCGCGCAGCCACTTCATACCCGTCAGGGTTTTTTCAAAGCTCCCCTTGCCGCGTTCAAGGTCGTGCAGTTCTGCGCGGTAATGATCGACGGAAACACGCAGGGTCAGCTTGTCATTGAAAGTCCTTTGCAATGCCAGTAGCCCGTCGCGCACCTTGCGGCGCATCATCGGGGCCATCGCGTTGGTCAGGATCAGAACTTCGTATCCACGCTCCAGCGCGGCGCGGGTCATATCGATCATCTCGGGGTTCATAAAGGGCTCGCCGCCCGTAAAACCGATTTCACGCACAGGCCAATTGCGGGCTTCGATCTGATCCAGGTAGTCACGAACCTCGTCTGCAGTGATATAAACCAGTGCGTCATTGGTCGGGCTGCTGGCGATATAGCAGCTTACGCATTCAATATTGCACAGCGTGCCGGTGTTGAACCACAGGGTCTGAGGGTTGGTCAGGGAAACCTTTGCGCGGGTCTGGCCATCGGCCGTTACCAGTTTACGCTGAAACTTGCCGATATTGGCAAGCTGAGGGGCGTTGTCTTTCATTCCCGCATCCGGTTCGTTGAAGTCATCAAACTGATCTAGCCCTTTGTCGCGGATTTGGTAAGTCTGGTGCAGGGGTTCTGACAGAGTTTTGATCAACAAGATTTATTGAGCTTTGGTTGCGCTAACATTGGACATGCCGGAAGGGTCAGGGTAAGGACAACTCATGGTTTCACGTGTCATCCCTGTTGATCCATTTGATCTGATCATTTTCGGCGGCACCGGTGATCTGGCGCAGCGTAAGATCCTGCCTGCGCTTTTCCGTCGGTATTGTGCGGGTCAGTGGCACGAGGATGCCCGGATTATCGCAGCGGCGCGCGCCGGTCATTCGGCGGACGCCTTTCGTAAGATGGTTGCTGAGTCGCTGCAACGGCACGCTTCGGAACGCGCCCGGGATTCGCAAGCCCTGACCCGGTTCCTGCAACGGGTCGACTATGTATCGCTGGATGCCTTGACGTCGGAAGGTTGGGATGTACTGGGCGAAAAGCTCTCGCCGGACCGGGTTCGCGCTTTCTATTTCTCAGTCGGTCCCAGCCTGTTCGGGCCATTGGCCGAGCGGGTTAGGGCGTATAATCTGGTGACAGAAGAAACCCGCATCGTGGTCGAAAAGCCGTTTGGACATGATTTGGCAAGCGCGCGGGACTTGAATGCCACGCTGGCCGCGCATTTTAATGAAAATCAGATCTACCGGATCGACCATTATCTAGGCAAAGAAACCGTCCAGAATCTGATGGCGGTCCGCTTTGGCAATATGCTGTTCGAACCGCTGTGGAACAGCCAGTATGTCGACCATATCCAGATAACGGTTGCGGAAACTGTCGGTATCGCGGGGCGCGAAGATTATTATGAGCGCGCGGGTGCGATGCGGGATATGGTGCAGAACCACCTGATGCAGCTGCTCTGCCTGATTGCGATGGAACCTCCGGCCAAGTTCGATCCTGACGCAGTTCGGGATGAAAAGCTCAAGGTGATCCGGGCGCTTAATCCGGTTGAACCGCATCACATCGTGCGGGGGCAGTTTGCGGCCGGATCGGACGGGCCGGGATACCGGGACTGCGTTGGCAACCTGCGATCAACCACCGAAAGCTATGTGGCGTTAAAGGCCCATATCAGCAATTGGCGTTGGGCAGGTACACCGTTCTACCTGCGCACCGGCAAGCGTCTGGTGGCGCGCTCGTCGGTGATCAACGTGATGTTCAAGGACGCGCCGCACTCGATTTTCGGGGAAGAAGCGGGGCGTCACGCCAACACGTTGTCGATCCGGTTGCAGCCGAATGAGGGGATCACGCTGAAGGTGACGATCAAGGAACCGGGGCAGGGCGGGATGCGTCTGATCGATGTTCCCTTGGACATGAGCTTTGCCGAAGCCCTCGGCCCCGAAAATCAGGACCCGCCAGATGCGTATGAACGCCTGGTGATGGACGTGATCCGTGGAAACCAGACCCTGTTCATGCGCGGGGATGAGGTTGAGGCCGCCTGGGCCTGGACCGATCCGATCATCGCTGGATGGTTGGCGCGCGGGGACGTGCCGAAGCCTTATGACAGCGGCAGCACGGGGCCGGGCGACGCTGAACTGCTAATGAAACGTGATGGACGCCACTGGCAAGGGATAAAGCCATGAAAATTCAGGAATATGCTGATCGCGAAATGCTTGCCATCGACGTGGCCAACGTGTTGGCGGGCGATCTTGAGGCCGCATTGCTGCACCATGATACCGTTGCAATGGCCGTCCCCGGGGGAACAACTCCGGGCCCGGTATTTGACAGCCTGTGTGCCGCCGATCTTGAGTGGGATCGTGTGCGTGTGTTGCCAACGGATGAACGCTGTGTGCCAGCGGATCATGACCGCTCTAACGAGCGTTTGATCCGCGAAAGATTGCTGACCAGCAGGGCCTCTGTGGCGCAATATATTCCGCTTTATGTCCCTGGTGCAGAACCTGAGGCAGCGTTGCCCGAAATCGAGTCGCTGATTGCGCCGGTATTGCCATTGTCGGTGCTGGTACTGGGAATGGGTGAAGACATGCACACGGCCTCTCTTTTTCCGGGGATGGAAGGGCTGGAGGAAGCTTTGCGCAGTGATGCACCTACGTTGATCGTTGCCCGGACCGAAGTGCAGCCAGAGGCACGAATTTCCCTGACCGCTCCGGTCCTGGACGGGGCGCTGTCGAAACATCTGATCATCTATGGTCAGGCAAAGCGCACTGTTCTTGAAAAAGCTATGTCGCTACCGCCGGAAGAGGCACCGATCGCCGCAGTTCTTGGTGGCATGACCGTACACTGGGCGGAGTAAGGCAATGCATCTGGATGCTTTGAAAACACTGGCTCAGTCGAAAAGTGACCGTCGTATCCTTGACCTGTTTGCGGCAGATGCAAACCGGGCTGGAGCTTTTTCAACCTCATCCGGGGATATGGTCTTCGACTATTCAAAAACACAGATCGATGATGCGGTGCGATCCGCGCTCATTCAATTGTGTGCAGAGGCTGATCTGGCGTCTCGGCGTGATGCGATGTTTGCGGGCGAGAAGATCAACGAGACCGAAGGGCGCGCGGTGTTGCACACGGCCCTGCGCAACCTTGATGGCGGGCCGGTTGAGGTGGACGGTCAGGACGTTATGCCCGAGGTTCTGGACACGCTGCATCGGATGCGCGTGTTCACTGAAGAGGTGCGTGGCGGCGCCATCGCTGGGGCGGGGGGCAACTTTACCGATGTGGTCAATATCGGCATCGGCGGGTCAGACCTTGGCCCGGTCATGGCCACGTTGGCGCTGGCACCTTATCACGATGGGCCGCGGGTGCATTACGTCTCGAACGTCGATGGGGCGCATATCGCGGACACGTTGCGGCAGCTCGACCCGACGCGCACGCTGGTCGTTGTCGCCTCAAAAACCTTTACCACAATCGAAACGATGACCAATGCGCGCACCGCCCGTGCGTGGATGTCCGATGGCGGGGGGGATCCGTCGCGCCAGTTCGCCGCCGTTTCCAGCGCTTTGGACAAGACGCAGGCCTTCGGTATTCCCGAGGCGCATGTATTTGGTTTCGCCGATTGGGTCGGTGGGCGTTATTCGATTTGGGGGCCGGTCGGCTTGCCGGTCATGATTTCGGTTGGTTCAAAAGCTTTTGACGCGTTTTTGCGTGGCGGGCAGGCGATGGATCTGCACTTCCGCTCGGCTGACTGGGATGAAAACATGCCCGTGATGCTGGCATTGGTTGGCATCTGGCATCGACAGGTTCTGGGATATACCAGCCGTGCGGTGCTGCCTTATGACCAGCGGTTGTTGCGTCTGCCCGCTTATTTCCAGCAGTTGGAGATGGAATCGAATGGCAAATCCGTGGCGATGGACGGGTCGTCCTTAACCATGCCTTCAGGACCTGTCGTCTGGGGTGAGCCGGGCACCAATGGACAACACGCGTTTTACCAGCTGATCCATCAGGGCACGGATGTCATTCCCTGCGAATTCATGGTTGCGGCCGAGGGGCACGAACCCGAACTGACCCATCACCACCGTCTGCTTTTGGCCAATTGTCTGGCCCAGTCCGAGGCCCTGATGCGTGGCCGTTCGTTCGAAGAAGCGCGACAACGCATGGCGCAGCAGGGGTATCTGGGTGATGAACTGGACCGGCAGGCCCGGCACCGGGTCTTCCCCGGTAATCGTCCTTCGACAACGTTGATTTACCCCAAACTCACACCGTTTGTGTTGGGTCAGATTATTGCGCTTTACGAACACCGGGTGTTTGTCGAAGGCGTGTTGCTGGGCATCAACTCTTTCGACCAATGGGGGGTTGAGCTGGGCAAGGAACTGGCCAATTCGCTCGGCCCCATTGTGGACGGTGAAGAAAGCGCCGAGGGCAAGGATGGGTCGACCGCGGCCTTGGTCGCCTACGCACTGAAACACCGGGATTAGGCGGCGGGAATGTAGTCCGCTATCGGTGTGGGTTGCATTCTCTTATTGTCAGACAATTAAATGATTGGCAGGGTTCCGTCTTAGGAAACGGCTGGACTGACGTGACAGGGAACACCTCTGCCTGTCAGTGCCAGACGGAACAGGCCGGGGCCAGGCAAGGTCCCGCCCATGACGGGAGGATGTCCATGCTGGGACAGATGATGACGCAGCCTTTGCTGATTTCGTCGTTGATTGATCACGCGCAGCGCTACCACGGCCAGACCGAGATCATCTCGGTCGAAACGGATGGAACAGTGACCGAAACCAACTGGTCCGAGATAGCCGTGAACGCCCGGCGTTTGGCGTCGGCCCTGACGCGGCTGGGTCTGGAGCCGCAGGACAGGGTCGCGACGCTGGCCTGGAACAATCGTCGCCATCTGGAGATCTATTATGCCACCTCGGGTGCGGGATATGTCTGTCACACGGTCAATCCGAGGCTTTTTCCTGAACAACTGACTTATATCATCAACCATGCTCAGGATCGGGTGTTGTTCTTTGATGCAACCTTCGTCCCGCTGGTTGCCACCTTGCACGGTGCGCTGAGGGATGTTCGCCATTTTGTTCTGATGGGCCCCCGCAATGATGACGCCGCCGCACAGATACCCGACGTGAAATTCTGTGATGAGCTGATCGAAACCGGTGACGCGGCCTTTAATTGGCCTGAACTGGATGAAAATACGGCCTCGGGGCTCTGTTACACGTCGGGCACAACTGGCCATCCCAAGGGGGTTCTTTATTCCCACAGATCGACGGTCCTGCACAGTTTCGCGTCGAATACGCGCGACGTGATCGGCTTTTCGGCGATGGATGTCGTGATGCCCGTTGTTCCTATGTTCCACGTTAATGCATGGGGGTCGCCTTATGCCTGCGCCATGTCAGGCTCGCGTCTGGTTTTGCCCGGCCCGGATCTGCATGGCGAGGCGCTGGTTAATCTGATCGACACCTATGGCGTGACGCTGGCCATGGGGGTGCCAACCATCTGGCAGGGACTGTTGGCACATGCCGCCAAATGCGGGACGAGCTTGAAAAGCCTCGAACGGACCGTGATCGGAGGAGCTGCTTGCCCGCCCTCGATGATGGAAACCTTCCGGAATAAATATGGCGTCGATACGGTCCATGCGTGGGGAATGAGCGAGATGAGCCCACTTGGTACGGCCAACTGCCCATTGGCCAAACATCTGGTGCTGCCGCTTGAAGAACAACACCTTATCCGTCTGAGTCAGGGCCGGCCTCCTTTCGGGGTTGAACTGAAAATCGTGGATGATGACGGAAAAGATCTGCCACATGACGGTGAAACGCAGGGCGATCTGATGGTGCGGGGGCATTGGGTGCTGGACAGCTATTTCCTGATGCAGGATCAGGATCTGTTGCAAGACGGTTGGTTCGCCACAGGCGATGTCGCAACGCTAGACGCCGATGGATACATGACCATTCGTGACCGATCCAAGGATATCATCAAGTCCGGAGGGGAGTGGATCAGCTCGGTCGAACTTGAAAACATCGCTGTTGCGCACCCGAAACTGGCAACTGCAGCCGTGGTCGGTGTTCCGCACCCGAAATGGGACGAACGGCCGTTGCTGGTCGCTGTAAGGGCCGAGGGGGAAAATCCAAGCGAAGAAGAGGTTCTGGCCTTCTTCGAAGGGAAAATCGCCAAATGGCAGATTCCGGACAAGGTTGTCTTTGTTGACGCGCTGCCGCTGAACGCAACCGGAAAGGTGCTGAAACGCAACCTGCGTGCGGATTTCAAGGATGCCCTTGGGGGGTGAGACGCGATCTGGCGGGGTGAATTGGCTCCGGCGGTAGGGATCGAACCTACGACCAATTGATTAACAGTCAACTGCTCTACCGCTGAGCTACGCCGGAACGGTCCGCGCCGTATAGCAACCGGAGTATCTGGCGTCCAGAGGGAGAGCAGCATTCTTGAGGAAAATCTTCCCAGCCCGAAATCTGAGCGTCAAGCTGTTCCTTGGGTCATTGCTGTTTGCTTGATGCTTGTACGGTAAGCTGTCAATCCCGGCTCAACTGAAACTTATATGTCGGGGTGCCGTTGTGGTGGAATCTTTGCCTGGGGAATCAAGTCGTCGCTATTGATTTCGCTGTCATGTGATGAGAATTCTGTAGGGGTAGATTGTGCCGGTTCAGAAACCACGGTGAATTGCAACGTCAAGCATCAAAAGCGAAAAGACCCGGAGATCAAATTGAATACGGCAAGCCTTGAAAGACCTGTTTTAACCATGCCGGAAAATGCGCAGCGTGTCCTGCGAAAGCACTATGATGCGGCCTCTGTAATTCTGGAATATGGCTCGGGCGGTTCGACTGTGGTCGCTGGGGAGATGGAAGCAAAAACTGTTTTCAGTGTCGAAAGTGATCGAGGCTGGGCTCGCATGATGCGGCGTTGGTTTCGTGAGAATCCTCCTAGTAGAGGGACTGAGGTCAATATTTCATGGGTCGATGTCGGTGAAACCAAGAAGTGGGGTTTTCCGGTAAATCAGGACAAATCGGCGCGCTATCCCAGATATCCGCTGTCAATCTGGCAGAGCAACGGATTTAAGCACCCGGATGTGGTTCTTGTTGACGGTCGGTTTCGCGTGGGTTGTGCTTTGGCGACGGCCTTCAATATTACCCGACCAGTGACCTTGTTGATCGACGACTACGGTGATCGCCCACGGTTACAAGCGGCGGAAGAGTTTCTGCCTAAGCCTGAGCTTGTTGGTCGAATGGCGATATTCGAGGTAGAGCCAATGCAGATTCCCGTCGATCGCTTGATTCGTGTCATTCGATTGTTAACGCTCCCTTAGGGACGTGTTAAATTCGGTTTGTTCCTTAAAGGGTCCGAGAAGCAAGCGCCGAACCAGCTTAACGCTTGGTTGAGATGTGCATGAAACTGGAATTGAACCTTAGCCATGTGAGTGATTGGCACGTTATTTCCAGCAAACCGGAAAATTCAAGATCGCGATCTGGGAAAAGCCAAATATCTGGTTTTCAGATATGTTTGGCTCCGGCGGTAGGGATCGAACCTACGACCAATTGATTAACAGTCAACTGCTCTACCGCTGAGCTACGCCGGAACTGAGGGGCGTATAGCAATCCGGATTCCCGGCGTCCAGAGGTTAAGCACGCGAACTTTAAAAAATTTTCGTGGCTTCAAGGATCTCTGCGAAAAATTGCGGTGGCAGATAGTTCGCCGTGTGGTGACACCTGTTTTTTACCAGTAAGATCAACGAGGTGGGCAAAAACGTTCCGCTCCGCGGCTGGCAGCAGGGTTACGGGTGTGTCGGTGTAGATACGCTTGGCCAATTGCCGCGCCGTTCCGTCTGCATCCTCCAAGGCAGTTAGAATCTGAGCTTCGCGGTTTTGCCTGTGTCGGATCAGCCAGTCCAATCGCGCGGCAGGGTCTGAAATTGGCGCACCGTGGCCCGCGTGAAAAACCGACCAGTCGCGCGCGCGCAGGCGGTGGCAGGCTGTCATGAAATCAGTCAGGTCTCCGTCCGGTGGTGACACCAACGAACTGGCCCATCCCATCACATGGTCGGCGGTGAAACAGGTATCCTGCCATGCCAGGGCAATGTGGTTTCCCAGATGCCCCGGAGTGTGAATAACCTCAAGCTGCCAGTTATCGCCCAAGATGACCTCACCATCCGCAACCTCTACATCCGGGCGAAACGCGGTGTCGATGCCTTCGCCACCTCCAGCCAACCCACGTGCTGCAAGGGTCGTCATAACTGCGCTGCGACCGGCTTCGGGGCCGCCAAACGCGTAGATCGCAGCCCCCGTTCGGGCGGCTAGGGGTGCCGCCAAGGGTGAGTGATCCAGATGGGCGTGCGTGACGACTATGTGGCTGATTCTCTGACCAGGTTGCAGTTCATTCAGGATCGCGTTCAAATGCTCTTCGCTTGCGGGGCCGGGATCAATGACGGCAATGTCGCGATCGCCTAGCAGATAGGTGTTGGTGCCGCGATAGGTCATCGGTGACGGGTTGGGGGCCAGAATGCGCCGCAGACCCGGTTGCAATTCTGTCGCAACACCAGCGGGTGGATTGAAATCGTCAGGTGCCTGCATTCTGTGCTCTTTCTCTTGTCCGGGCAGCCCGCTAGGTTTAGCGCATGTCGACGCACTGGCTCAAACCTTATATGCCACGCAGCCTATACGCCCGGGCAGCGCTGATTCTGGTTCTTCCTGTGATCGCGTTGCTGCTGGTTGTAGGAGTTTCCTTTCTTCAAAAGCATCTGGAAGATGTCACTGACCAGATGACGCGCGCAGCCTCAAGGGAAGTGATGCTGATCACCACCATGATGGACGGGGCCGAGACGCAGCACCTGGCATTGGCCGAAGTGCGCCCGGATCTTCTGGCGCTGGAAATGCAGGCCCGATTTCTGCCTCCCAACGAAACTCCCAAAACTGACCGTCCACGGTGGTACGACTTCATAGCACCTCAGGTCGAGGCAGAACTTCGTGCAAGGCTGCCGGAGCTGAGTGCTGTTGCGTTGCCAAGCAGCCGCGAGGCGCGTTTGTATCTGGATACGCATCTGGGGGTGCTGGAACTGACCTTCGACCGGCGCAGATTGTCGCCAGCGGCGCCGCATCAGTTGATCGTGACGATGCTGTTTTTCGCGATCATCATGACCTCGATTTCATTTCTGTACATGCGAAACCAGTTGCGCCCCATCACACGGCTGGCCGATGCGGCGCAGGCGTTTGGACGAGGGCGGAGCGTACCGTACTCCCCGGGCGGTGCCATCGAGGTACGCGCGGCGGGGAATGCGTTTCTGGATATGCGATCACGGATCGAACGTCAGATCGAACAACGGACGCTGATGTTGTCCGGCGTCAGCCATGATCTGCGCACACCTCTGACCCGCCTGAAGCTTGGACTGGCCATGCTGCCCGAGGACGAGGCACGACCTTTGTTACAGGACGTGGCGGAAATGCAGTCCTTGGTTGATGCATTCCTCGAATTCTCGCGCGGGGCGTCCGAAGGATCGCCTGAGGAAATCAATCCGGCTGAGTTTGTTCGACAGATTGTAGATGACGCGACACGAGCCGGGCATCCGGCCGAACTGGTCGCTGTCGAGGGGCAGGGAACGGCAATGCTGCGCCCAATGGCCGTTCGGCGGGCCGTCGAAAACCTGATCGGAAATGCCGTGCGCTACGGCAGCCGGGCTGAGGTCAGCCTGTCGCTGAATTCCAAGTCGCTGCGCATCCGTGTCGAAGATGATGGCCCCGGAATTCCCGCAGAGCAGCGCACAGAGGCCGTCAAACCCTTTACGCGGCTCGACCCTGCGCGCAACCAGAATCAAGGCAGTGGCGTGGGTTTGGGTTTGGCAATCGTGGCGGATGTTGCACGGGCCCATGGTGGCACCCTGAGACTGGCCAAAAGTGAACGCTTGGGCGGTTTGTGCGCGGATATCATTATTGGCCGGTAAACTGACACCTCTACCGGTTCAAACTCGCGCCAATATGACAATTTGTGCGTCTGGATTCCCGCGACAAGATTTTGGAGCATTTCAGCAAGACCTGTCACCCAAGGACGCTTTGATCGAAACTGGAAATCTGCGAACTGGACCAATGCCTTTAAATTCGAACCGCGTTTGGACAGGTTGCACGGGACAGGATGAATGCTTGTTGTCAAAAACGCAAACAAAACCAGTGAGATGTGCGGGGTGTTCAAGGCAAGTGGCGGTGATTTGGTAGGCCCGGAGGGACTCGAACCCCCAACCAAAGCGTTATGAGCGCTCTGCTCTAACCAATTGAGCTACAGGCCCGCCTAGGCGCATTGCGTATCACGGTGAACAGCCGCGTCAAGCCTGACCGTTGCAACAAACGCCACAATCGAATAACCCGCCCGCAAAGCATTCAAAAGGAACTGGCCATGACAGCGGGCAAGAACGGAATCACCTATGCCGATGCAGGCGTGGATATTGACGCGGGCAATGCTCTGGTTGACCGGATCAAACCCGCAGCAAAGCGAACCAACCGCCCCGGCGTGATGAGCGGTCTGGGCGGTTTCGGCGCACTGTTCGACCTGAAAGCTGCCGGGTACCAGGATCCCATTCTGGTTGGTGCCACGGATGGGGTTGGTACAAAACTGCGAATTGCGATCGACACCGGCGTCGTGGACGGGGTTGGCATCGATCTGGTGGCCATGTGTGTCAATGACCTGATCTGTCAGGGGGCCGAGCCCTTGTTCTTTCTCGACTATTTCGCGACAGGCAAGTTGGACACAGACACGGCCGCGCGGATCATTGAAGGAATTGCCGAAGGGTGTGCGCAATCCGGCTGTGCTCTGATTGGTGGCGAAACTGCCGAGATGCCCGGCATGTACCCTGATGGCGATTTCGATCTGGCCGGGTTCTCGGTCGGGGCAATGGAACGCGGCGCTGACCTGCCTTCTGGGGTCCAGGCGGGGGATGTGCTGCTTGGTCTGGCGTCGAACGGAGTGCATTCCAACGGGTATTCACTGGTACGTAAACTCGTCGAACTGTCTGGTCTGGGCTGGGATGCACCGTGCCCTTTTGGTGAAGGTTCATTGGGCAAGGTGCTGCTTACGCCGACGCGCCTTTATGTCAAACCGGCCCTGTCCGCGATCCGCGAAGGTGGCGTTCACGCGCTGGCCCATATCACCGGTGGCGGTCTGACCGAGAACCTGCCGCGCGTATTGCCGGATGGGTTGGGGGCACAGATTGATCTGGGCAGCTGGCAATTGCCGTCTGTTTTCAGCTGGATGGCGCAGACTGGTGGTATCGCGGAAGCTGAGATGCTCAAGACCTTCAACTGTGGCATCGGTCTGATCATGGTTTGCGACCCGGATAAGGCCGATCAGCTTTCGACCTTGCTAGCCGAGGCTGGCGAGACGGTGGCGCAAATTGGTACTGTCACCGAAACGCCCGGAGTTGCTTATTCGGGCAAACTGCTGTGAGCCACAAGCGCGTCGCGATCCTGATTTCGGGCGGCGGGTCCAACATGGTGTCGCTTGTCGACAGCATGACCGGTGATCATCCGGCGCGTCCCTGTTTAGTCCTGTCCAACGATGCGCAGGCGGGCGGGCTGAAAAAAGCTGCGGACCGTGGCATTCCGACCGCAGTGGTCGATCACCGGCCATTCAAGGGCAATCGCACAGCCTTTGAGGCTGAGTTGCTGAAGCCCTTGGAAGACGCGCGGCCGGATATTGTCTGCCTGGCCGGGTTCATGCGGGTCCTGACCGCGGATTTCGTAACCCGCTTTCAGGGGCGAATGTTAAACATCCACCCTTCATTGCTGCCCAAATACAAGGGGTTACACACCCACGCCCGCGCAATTGAAACGGGCGATACGGAACATGGCTGCTCGGTCCATGAGGTGACAGCGGCGCTGGACGATGGCCCGATTCTGGGTCAGGCGCGTGTGGGTATCGAACCAGCGGATACCCCGGAAACTCTGGCTTCAAAAGTTCTGATCCGGGAACATGAACTTTATCCAGCGGTGCTGCGCCGCTTTGCCGAAGGCAACAGGTCACCCGTTCTCATGCCGTGAGGTTCCGAGGGTGATTTACACTCGCCTGAAAATCGTCCTATGGTCGTCGGTATCGCTTGGAGGCGAGGGAATTTACGGGCACTCACAAGAGCAAGAGCAAAACTAGTACGGCGCATGAAAACTCTGACGACGACGCAAGAACTGGCCGATTTCTGCAAGGCGGCCGCAAGCTATTCATATATCACAGTCGATACCGAGTTTCTGCGCGAGCGGACCTATTATTCGAAACTGTGCCTCGTGCAACTGGCGCTTCCCTCTGATGATGAAGACAGCGCGGTTCTGGTTGATCCGCTGGTTGATGGCCTGTCTCTCGAACCGCTGTATGAGCTTTTCCGAAACGAGAACGTGGTCAAGGTGTTCCACGCCGCGCGTCAGGATCTTGAGATATTCTGGGTCGAGGCCGGTGTGTTCCCCAACCCGTTGTTCGACACACAGGTCGCCGCGATGGTCTGCGGGTTTGGTGAGCAGGTCGGCTATGAGACGCTGGTGCGGAAGATCTGCAAACAGGGCGTCGACAAGACTTCGCGGTTCACCGATTGGTCCCGCCGCCCTTTGACAGAGGCGCAGAAAACATATGCACTGGCGGATGTGACGCATCTTCGCAGGATCTACGAATATCTTTCCGCGGAACTCAAGAAGACGATGCGCAGCCACTGGGTGGCTGAAGAGCTGCGTACGCTGACGCAGCCTGCCACGTATGACATTCGTCCCGAAGAGGCCTGGAAGCGGGTCAAGACGCGAACGAATTCGGCCAAGTTCCTGGCTGTTGTACGCGAGCTGGCGCAGTTCCGCGAAAGGTATGCGCAGGAACATAACGTGCCGCGCAACCGGGTGTTCAAGGATGATGCCTTGATCGAACTGGCGTCGACCAAGCCCAAGACAGTCGCCGATCTCGGTGGATCACGCCTTTTGCTGCGCGAGGCGCGCAAGGGCCCGATTGCCGAAGGTATTCTTGCTGCGGTGACGAAGGGCACAAATTGTCCGCAGGAAAATCTGCCGAAGATCGACAATTCCCGGGATAACCTGAAGGTCAACCCGGCTTTGGCCGACTTGCTTCGGGTTCTGCTGAAATCCAAAACTGAAAGCTCAGGCGTTGCGGCCAAGCTGATCGCAACAAGTTCCGAATTGGACCAGATTGCCGCTGGCGAACGAGAACTGCCCGCGATGTCGGGATGGCGTTACGAGGTCTTTGGGGAAGACGCACTAAAGCTGTGCGAGGGGAAAATCGCGCTGGCGGCCAAAGGGCAGGCGGTCAAGGTCGTCTCGCTTTAGCGGCGATTACCGCCGCCGCGATTCCAAAGTATTCTGTTGCCCGACAACACGGATCAGACGAATGCCTTCAAGATCCTGGGTCGAGACATTAATGGCATCCGACACCATTCTTGTTCGTTCAGATCCTTGCGGGGTATCTGTGCTGGGGTAATTCACGCGGAATACAAACTCCAGAATTCCCTTTTCTTTGTTTTCTTCTGAATTAACCGAAACCAAGCGTGCGTTATAGGCACCCTGCCGAAGCGCGGTGCCAGAGGAATAGATGATCGCGCCCGACGGAATTGGCTCGATCCGCAGCTCATCGATTTTGGCGATTGGAATGCTGGTATCTTCGGCGTCTGGGCGCGAAAACAGGCCTCTTCCCTCTCTTGTCTTGGGAACCAAAGCATCGGCGGCATTTGGGTCCGACGGCGTTTCAGACTTCACAGACCGGCTGGAGCCAAACCAGTTTGACGGATTCACCCGCGAGTCGCGCCAGCTGCCGCAGGCAGTCAGGGTCAGCATGGCGATGATAAGAACGGACAGAGACTTTTGCATGGACCCACTGCTTTTCACACGAATTCAGACAATGGGTTAGCGTAATTTCTTCGCGTTGAAAAGCCACAGCTGGGGCTGGACAGCAGGTGGTCGTCGGCATAGGTCACATTGTGATTTCAACGAAAGGATCATTGCGCCATGGCCACGCCTGCCTTTGAAGACATTGTCGAGGATTTCGAGTTTCTCGAAGACTGGGAAGACCGGTATCGCCATGTCATCGAACAGGGCAAGGCGATGGAGCCTTTGGATGACGCGTTGAAAGTTCCGGCGACAAAGGTTCACGGCTGTGCCAGTCAGGTCTGGCTGCATCCGATGATCGAAGCAGGTGTGTTCAAATTTGATGGCGACAGTGATGCGCTGATCGTTCGCGGGCTGATCGCCGTGCTTCGGTCCCTATACAACGGACTGCCGGTGACCGAGGTGCCGCAGGTCGATGCGGCGGCAGAACTGGCCCGACTGGGCTTGAACGATCATCTGTCAGCCCAGCGGTCCAATGGATTGCGGGCCATGATCGAACGCATCCGCCAGGTCGCGCAGGAAAACGCCTGAGGTCACTCGGGGCGGTTTGCCCAGTCTGACAAAGTGGTTTCCAGATCGCCGTAGCCGGTGAAACGACGTTCGAACGCCAATCCCATGCGGTCCGCGCATTTCCGTGCGCGTTCGGTCAGTTTCGGATCGTCGATCTGGGCCTGATAAATCAGTTTGGTGTAATTGCCGAAATACATGTCCCGCAGTTCCGGGTGGCGATCCAGGCCCAGTGGTTTCCAGACAAATGCGTCGAACTGGCGGGCCAGAAAGTCAGTCAGGTAGAAGGCAGTTGTTTCGTCCTCGCCGCGTTCTTGAAAGGCCTGATTGCCTTCGAAGAACGAATAGCAATGAGGGCCTTTTACCATCTCGACGCCCAGTTTTTCGCAGGCGGATTGCAGCAGACCTCCGGTTCCGCAATCAGCGTAAACCACATAGATTTTTTCGAACCTGTCGCGGTGTTTGGCCACGGTGTCTTCAACTGCCTGCGTGATCCGTTCCGGATGAACATGCAGGATTGCAGGCAGGCAGGTCAGAGCCATGTGATCCCAGCCGTTGCGCGTTTTGATATCCAGAATTTCGCGCGCAAGTGCCCCGCAGGCGATCAGCAGGATGCCTGCGTTTTCCACGCCGTCATAGCCTTTGGTTGTGAGGCTTGCATCATCCGGTAGCGTATCGCTTGGCATAGGTCGGCTTCCTTATGGGCTCATGGCACAAGAGAACGAAAACAGCTTGCAGGCAAGCCTTCTTCCGACATCTCGTGTCAGGCTGCCGACGTTCGTGTTTCGAATGCCGATAACAGAGGCCGCGCGGGCGGGCCGTAGGCGGCGATACCTTGCTTCAATAACTCGGGAAACAACGATAGGATATCCTGTCGGGCCGACCGATCAAGTGCGTTCCAGGTTTGGGCGCCGGGATGAAAGCTCTCGCTCAGGCAGCCTTCCGACCAGAGCAACTCATGCTGATCAAACAGCAGATGGATATAGGTTACGACCCCGCCGGGTTTGAGGATGATGTCATGTCCATTGACTAAGTGTTTGGCGGGGGCCAGCGCTTCGGAATAGCCGGTATGCAGTTCCAAGCGCCAGTTCCAGAGCAGCATCCTGTGTTGCTGCGACACCAGAAGGTCGCGTGCGTTTCCAAATGCGCCTGCCTTGAACAGAACCGGCGCGAACGTGCCTGCGGCCTGAACCCGCCGTTGCCCGGCCCAACGCACCGTTTGAAACCCGTGGTCAAGGGTTTCAACCCGGTCGCCGGGACGCAGCGTTTCTACCGGGCGTTCTCCCTTCCGTGTTCTGATCAACGTTCCGGGCGTAAAGCACGGGACCAGATCCCAGTCCTCGCGGCTTGACACCAGTCCCGAATACCGATTACCGGCAAGACTGTTGAAGGTGATCGAGTGTATAGGCCCCGCTTCCAGAGCGGCCTGATCTGCGTTGTCCGAGAACTCTGGCACCAGATATGTGTTGCCATCCACATCCTGCGCGACAACGGCAGTAATGTTTGCACTTGTGCCGTCGAAATAAGTGACAGTGGCGTGGTAAACTGATGTGCCATCAAAGGTTTGCGGCGCGCCGCCGTCGATCGAAAACCGATCATTGGCAGACATGTTGTTCATGTCATAGGCAGAGCCGGGGTTTCCTACGGCGCTCCATGTCACGCTGTTGTGCGATAATGGCGCGTCCGTGTAACCGAAGGTTTGCCCAACAAGCGCGGAGGCGTTTTCAGCGACGTAATTGCCCTCAACACGATCGATATCGGCGAGTTTGCCCAACGAAATGGCTGTGAATGACTGCGGCACGGGACCCCCGAAACTTGGACGTTTCGGTTTTTAACCGCACTTTCGTATACAATTGGATAATCAAGACGCCTAAAGACGGAGGCGGTGCAACAAAACGAAAAAGACCGCCCAAAACGGACGGCCTTTCAAGAAAAACCTGAGTGGTCTTAGCCAGCCAGTTGGTTGTGTTTGCGGCCCACGAAATCCTTGGCGGTTTCCACTGCAACAGCAGCGTCACGGCAGTAGGCGTCTGCACCGATGGCTTTGCCGAACTCTTCGTTCAGCGGCGCGCCACCGACCAGAACAATGTAGTCATCGCGCACGCCCTGTTCGACCAGGGTGTCGATAACGACTTTCATGTAAGGCATCGTGGTGGTCAGCAGGGCGGACATGCCCAGAATGTCGGGCTGTTCCGTTTCCAGTGCTTCCAGATAATTCTCGACCGGGTTGTTGATTCCCAGATCGACAACTTCGAAGCCTGCGCCTTCCATCATCATCGACACAAGGTTCTTGCCGATATCGTGGATGTCGCCCTTCACGGTGCCGATAACCATTTTGCCAACACGCGGAGCTCCGGTTTCAGCCAGCAGCGGCTTGAGGATCGACATGCCGCCTTTCATCGCGTTGGCCGCCAGCAGAACCTCAGGTACAAACAGAATGCCGTCGCGGAAGTCATGGCCCACAATGGTCATGCCGCCAACCAGAGCTTTGGTCAGGATGTCATACGGCGTCCATCCGCGTTCCAGCAGGATATTGGTGCCTTCTTCGATCTCTTCTTTCAATCCGTCATAGAGATCGTCGAACATCTGATCGACCAGTTCGTCATCATTCAGTTCGGACAGGACGATATCTTCTTCGTCGGACATGGGGTATTCCCTGTGCTGGGCGGGCCATCGGCCCGTGGTGGCATTTTTTCCGTTTTGGCCAAAACGTCGCATTCTGACTGTGACGATTGCGACGTTGGTCGTTTCGGGACCGACCTATATGTCAAAAATGGCACCGGCTCGATTGAAAAGTCTGCAATATTATCCTGTTTATTTTTCATCTGTGCGTTCCTGTTTCTTCGAAGGGTTGGCTTGCACAGGTTTTGTTTCACGCTTATCGTACGGCAAGAACAAATAGGGAACAAATATATCGTGAGCATCGGGTATGTCGTCAAGGCAAGGGGGGTGGCGTCCAATACTGCTGGGCGGTTTGAACGGTTTGCAACGCAGGCTGTTGATGACGGGTGGGACATCAATGAAGACTTGCCGCCCCTGCGAACCGAGACGCGGGATGAGGTGGCGCGCAGTGCAATCACCTATAACCGTTCACCCGATTTGCCTTTTGACCGTTCGATCAATCCGTATCGGGGGTGCGAGCATGGCTGTGTCTATTGTTTTGCCAGACCCAGCCACGCCTTTCTGGGCTTGTCCGCAGGATTGGATTTCGAAACTCGCCTTGTTGCGCGTCCCAACATGAGCATTGTTCTGCGCAAGGAACTGTCGGCAAAGTCCTACAAGGTCGCCACGATCGCAATCGGGACAAACACTGACCCATACCAGCCCATTGAAAAAAACAGACTGATTACAAGGTCTTGCCTTGAGGTCTTGCAAGAGTTCAACCACCCGGTCGCAATCGTGACCAAAGGAACATTGATCGAGCGTGATCTGGATATTTTGGCTGACATGGCCAGCCGGGGATTGGTGCGGGTCGGTATTTCGCTTACCATGCTGGATGCGGGTCTGTCCCGGCGGATGGAGCCCCGCGCACCGTCTCCGGCCCGTCGGTTGCAGACGATCAGAGCGTTGACCGATGCGGGCGTTTCGGTTCGCGTAATGACCTCGCCTATTGTGCCTGGGCTGACAGATCATGAGTTGGAGAGCCTGTTGGGCGCCGGAAAAGAGGCGGGCGCAGATGCGGCAAGCTGGATCATGTTGCGATTGCCCCGCGAAGTCTCGCAGCTTTGGCAGGACTGGCTGGCAGAGCACGAACCCGCCCGTGCAGAAAAGGTCATGTCCAAGCTGCGTGAAATGCATGGCGGACGAAATTATGACCCGCGCTGGGGGTACAGGATGCGGGGTGAGGGGGAATATGCCGAACTCATCGCCCTGAGATTCGCTAAAACCTGCAAAAGACTAGGGCTTTCGATCAAATCCGCTCCGTTACGATGCGACCGGTTTGCAGTTCCGCCGCAACCTGGGGATCAAATGAGCTTGTTCTGAAGCCAAATACCCAGCCGTCCGCTGCTTCAGTATCGAAAGCAAAAGACCCCGGTTTAACCGGGGCCTTCTGGATTTATTGCGTGCTTTGATGGATCAGCGGTTTTCGATGTCCACGTAATCGCGCAGCGTCTCACCCAGGTACAACTGACGCGGGCGGCCGATCTTGTTCTGTGGATCTTCAATCATTTCTTTCCACTGGCTGACCCAGCCAACAGTCCGCGAAAGTGCAAAGATTGGTGTGAACATTGAGGTCGGGAAACCCATCGCCTCGAGGATGATACCCGAATAGAAGTCAACGTTCGGGAACAGTTTTTTGTCGGCGAAATACGGGTCTTCCAGCGCTTCGCGTTCCAGCTCTTTAGCAACCTGCAGTTTAGGGTTGTCTTCAATGCCCAGCAGATCCAGAACCTCGTCGGCCGACTGCTTCATCACCTTTGCGCGTGGGTCAAAGTTTTTGTACACGCGGTGGCCAAAGCCCATCAGGCGGAACGGGTCGTTCTTGTCTTTGGCACGGGCGATGAATTCGGGAATGCGATCTACGGTGCCGATCTCTTCCAACATTTCCAGACATGCCTGGTTGGCGCCACCATGGGACGGCCCCCACAAGCAGGCAATACCAGCGGCGATGCATGCAAACGGATTTGCGCCCGATGACGACGCCAGACGCACGGTGGACGTTGACGCATTCTGCTCGTGGTCTGCGTGAAGCGTTAAGATACGGTCCATCGCGCGGCTGAGGATCGGGTTGACCTCATATTCTTCGGCAGGAACGCTGAAACACATGCGCAGGAAGTTAGACGCATAATCCAAGTCATTGCGCGGATACACGAAGGGCTGCCCCGTGTGGTATTTATAAGCCCATGCGGCGATTGTCGGCATTTTGGCGATCAGGCGATGCGAGGCGACCTCGCGCTGATGCGGGTCCGCGATATCGGTCGAATCGTGATAGAAGGCTGACATTGCGCCGACAACACCGACCATAATGGCCATGGGATGCGCGTCGCGGCGGAAACCACGGTAGAAATACTGCATCTGCTCATGCAGCATGGTGTGGCGGGTGATCGTGGTTTCGAATTTCTCCAGATCTTTTGCGACCGGCAGCTCTCCGTAGAGCAGCAGATAGCAGACCTCAAGAAAGTGCGATTTCTCTGCCAGTTGGTCGATCGGGTAGCCACGGTGCAGCAACTCGCCTTTTTCACCATCGATAAAGGTTATTGTGCTGTCACAGCTTGCGGTTGAAGTGAAACCGGGATCATAGGTGAATACCCCTGCCTGACCGTAAAGCTTCCGAATATCAATGACATCCGGACCGGCGGTCGGGGTATGAACCGGCAACTCATACTCTTTGCCGTGAACGGTCAGAGTGGCTGTTTTGTTGCTGTCTGTCATGGTTATCCCTTCTTCATTCATACGCATGCCAAAGAAACCTCGGGCAGTGCGGGCAACGACTGCGCGCTTTCGCGCAGTCCGGGTGTTAGCGGAGCAGCGTTACCCGTTTATGAAATTCGGGTTATTTCGCTGCTTCTGAAAGCCGCGCCAGGGTTTCATCCCGTCCCAGCACAAGCATCATGTCAAAAACCGAAGGCGTGACGGCCCGACCAGCCAAGGCGGCCCTGAGTGGGCCAGCCAGCTTGCCGAACGTGAGCTCCTTTGACTCGGCAAAGGAATTCAGGGTCTCCTCCAGTTCGTCTCGAGACCAGCTAGCATTTTGCAACTGCGGCGTCAATTCTTCCAGTATACCGTCGGATACAGATGCCAGCGCCTTTGCGGCTTTCTCGTCGGGAACGATTGGGCGTTCCGTCAAGGCAAAGTGAGCCTTTTCAAGGAGTTCAGGAAAAGTCCGCGCCCGATCCTTGAGGCAATACATCGCACGTTCCAAATCACTCGATTGTGAATCTGTCAGGGGTGGTAAAGCAGCTGCGGCCAGGTAGGCTCCGATTTCATGCCGCAACGCAGCATCCTCAGAAATGGCGATGTGTTGACCACACAGGTTTTCCAGTTTTTTCAGATCAAACCGGGCAGGGCTTTTGCCGATGCCGTTCAGATCAAACCACTCCTTTGCCTGTGCATCAGTAAAGAATTCATCGTCACCATGGCTCCAGCCCAGACGGGCCAGATAGTTGCGCATCCCGGCGGCAGGATAGCCCATGGCCTGATACTCCTGCGCGCCAAGCGCGCCATGGCGTTTGGACAATTTCTTACCGTCTGGCCCGTGGATCAGCGGAATATGGGCCCAGACCGGAACATCCCAGCCCATTGCCTCATAGATCATCATCTGGCGCGCCGCGTTATTGAGGTGGTCATCGCCGCGAATGACATGGGTAACACCCATATCATGATCGTCGACCACCACTGCCAGCATGTAGACCGGTGTCCCGTCGGAACGCAGCAGAACCATGTCGTCCAGTTGGTCGTTGCGAATGGTCACGTCGCCCTGAACCTGATCGCGGATCACTGTTGTACCGTCCTGCGGAGCCTTGATGCGAATGACAAATGGCAGTTCGGGAAGAGCCGAAGGATCAGCGTCACGCCAGGGGCTGCGGAACAGGGTCGACTTGCCCTCGGCCCGCGCCTGTTCCCGAAAGGCGGCAATTTCGTCCTGCGTCGAGAAGCATTTATATGCCTTTCCCTCGGCCAGAAGCTGGTGCGCGACTTCGGCATGCCGGGCAGCTCCTTCGAACTGGCTGATTACATCGCCATCATGATCCAGTCCCAGCCATTCCATACCCTGAAGGATCGCGGTGGTTGCCTCGGGGGTCGAGCGCTCCCGGTCGGTATCTTCGATCCGCAGCAGGAACTTTCCACCACGTCCGCGGGCATAAAGCCAATTGAACAATGCGGTGCGTGCGCCACCGATGTGCAGAAAACCTGTGGGCGAGGGGGCAAAACGTGTGACGACCTGTTCGGACATGTTGAGGATTAACCTTTTGGTAACCGTATCTGGCATAGTTTGACGCCTGTCTAACGAGCCCGAAGGACGGGGGCAACCATGCGTGTTCTTGCACGGGTCGAGGCCGCGCTGCTGCACCAGACAGGGTACCTGTTTCCGTGGACGCCAGTCATGCTGGCAACGGGGATCGGTCTCTATTTCGGTGCCCGGAGCGAGCCTGGCTGGCCGGTATACGCTGGTCTTTCTTGCTTGTTCCTGGCTCTTGTCGTCCTGAGCCGCCGGCTGCCACCGGGGATGGGAGCGTTAGCGACCGGGGGGGCGCTGATTGCGGTCGGTGTCATACTGGCGGGCACTCGCGCCCATATGGTGGCAGAACCGGTTCTGTCCTGGCGGTACTATGGCCCTGTCGAGGGGAGGGTCGTCGCCATGGATCGGTCTGCCTCGGATGCGTTGCGGTTGACGCTCGATCAGGTGCGCGTAGGGGACGTACCGCAGGAGCGCAGGCCGCAACGCATCCGTCTTTCTGTTCATGGCGCAACAGACCCTTTTGCGCCTGGGCAACGGATCATGACCACAGCGCATCTTTCGCCGCCGCAGGGCCCGGTTGAACCTGGCGGGTTCGATTTTCGTCGCCATGCCTGGTTTCAGGAGCTGGGTGCGGTCGGGTATACCCGCGTTCCTGTATTGACGATTGCGCCAGTCAAGGACGGTATTGGCGGTGTTCGAATTACCGCAATCCGAATGGCCATATCGCGGCGAGTGAAACAAATCCTGCCCGGAGAAATCGGTGGGTTTGCCGCTGCCGTCACCACAGGTGATCGCAGTGGTATGGGGCAGGAGACGCTCTTGTCCCTGCGCGCGTCGAACCTGGCGCATTTGCTTGCCATTTCCGGGCTTCACATGGGGTTACTGACGGGTTTTGTTTTCGTGGCCTGCCGTATTGGTTTGTCACTGATCCCCTTCGTGGCGCTGCGGTTACCTGTCCGAAAAGTTGCGGCTGTGCTCGCGCTGATCGCGGCGACGATTTATTTGCTGTTGTCCGGCGGGAATATCGCAACCGAACGCGCCTATGTCATGGTCAGTGTCATGCTGGGGGCCGCGTTGATCGACAGGCGCGCGATCTCGTTGCGTGCGGTTTCCGTTGCTGCGCTGATCGTTCTGGTTCTTTGGCCCGAGTCGCTGCTGAGTCCGGGGTTTCAGATGTCCTTTGCGGCAACGACAGCCCTGGTTGCCGTCTTCGGCGCATTGCAACAGGTGGGTCCGTTACCCGGCCCGAATTGGTTGAAACCGATTGCTGGTGTGGTGATGTCCTCGGCGATAGCCGGGCTTGCCACGGCCCCAATTGGCGCTGCGCATTTCAATACGATGTCTCACTATGGATTGCTGGCGAACCTTCTGTCCGTACCCGTCATGGGCTTATTAGTTGTGCCTGCGGCGGTTGTCGCCGCACTGGCCGCCCCATTTGGATTGGAGGCTTTTCCGCTGACCGTTATGGGCTGGGCGCTGCATTGGATCTTGGGGGTGTCAAACTGGGTGTCGCACCTGGACGGTGCTCAGGGTTTCGTAGTTAGCCCGCCCTGGTATGTATTGCCACTTGTTGCTGTTGGTGCTTTGTGGCTGGCCTTGTGGCAAGGGCGCGCGCGTTGGTACGGGGTCGGGCCCGTCGTTCTGTCATTTCTGCTTTGGAACTCGGGCCACAGGCCAGATGTTCTGATCGCAGAAAACGGGGGGTTAGTCGGCGTGATGACCGCTCAGGGCCGGGCTTTGAGCAGAAGCAAAGGCAGCGGGTTTGTTGCCAGCGTCTGGCTTGAGAATGACGGTGACGGTGCCGATCAGATCGCGGCAGCAGGCAGATGGCCGGACAGCAGCACCGTTCAGCGGTACCCATATCAGGATATGGAAATCATCCATATCTCGGGCAAAAAGGCCGCGCACGCGTTCGACGAATGCAAGAACAACCAGATCATTGTTTCGACAGTTGCGCTGACCCTTGAGGGAGCGTGCGCCGTCTTCGATCCGGATCACCTGACCGAAACCGGCAGCCTGTCATTGTCGGACGGAAAGTTGACTTCAAGCGCGGAACTGACAGGTCACAGGCTCTGGTCCCCGAAGCCCGTCGGGGACCGTCGTTTGAATCCGGATCAATAGGTTCGGATCAGACCGACTAGGCGACCCTGAACCTTGACCTTTTCTTCAGGTAGAACGCGCGTCTCATAAGCCGGGTTGGCCGCTTCGAGAGCAATAGCGTTGCCGCGGCGGAAAAAGCGTTTCAGCGTCGCTTCCTGATCTTCTACCAGTGCAACCACGATATCTCCGTTATCAGCAGTCGCGGTTTCGCGGATGACAACCACATCACCGTCATTGATGCCCGCGTCGATCATCGAGTCACCGCGAACCTCAAGCGCATAGTACTGGCCTTTCCCGGAAACCATGGTGCCGGGGACCGCCACGTGATGTGACACGTGACTGATCGCTTCAATAGGGACACCCGCCGCGATCCGGCCCATCACCGGCAATTCCAACGCGTCCACCGCAACCGGTTCAATATTGGCCGGGCGGGGGCCTTTGGGCCGGTCACCTTCGATCACGCGGGGTGAAAATCCGGCAGTTGGTTCACCGCCAAGGCTTTCAGGAAGTTTCACAATTTCAATCGCGCGGGCACGATGCGCGAGGCGACGGATAAAGCCGCGTTCCTCCAGCGCAGTGATCAGCCTGTGGATGCCGGATTTCGACCGCAGGTCAAGCGCGGCCTTCATTTCATCGAAACTGGGCGGAACACCGTCCGCCTGCACGCGTTTTTGGATGAATTTCAACAAATCCAATTGCTTCTTGGTCAGCATTGCTCACACCTCGTCGCTCATGCGTTTTCTTTTGTTCTACGCATGTTCACGTTTTGTGTCAATGAATTTGGGCGAAGCTCAGATCGGCAGGTATCGAACCGTTTCCCCGGCCTTGCGGGCGGGGTCGTTCGGGGGACGGACCAAAAGGGCGTTTGCCTGCGCCAGAACGCTGAGCAGAGAGCTGTCCTGATCTGCACAGGCCTGGATACCCGTTTCGCTTAGAACCGCACGCATGTAATGCTCGCGCGGGCCGTTTTGTGACAGTGGTTCGGTCAACCGGGCAGAGCGAAAGGGTGGCAGAACCATTTCCAGCCCCAGCATCCGCCGCACCATCGGGGCAAGGAACAGATAGCCACAGACCATCGCGCTGACCGGGTTCCCCGGAAGCCCGACCATCGCGGTGTCACCCATGCGACCAGCCATCAGAGGTTTTCCGGGGCGCATTCGGATCTTGTAGAAAGACCGATCCATCCCCAGCCCCTGCGAAACGTCAGACACAAGGTCGTAGTCCCCAACCGACGCACCGCCAATCGTCACGACGAGATCGGCCCCTCGTGCCAGGTGAAAAGCCGTTTCAAGTGATGAGACCGTATCCCGTGCAATCGGAAGGACACGAACCACAGCACCGAGCCCCTCAAGCAATGCCCGCAGTCCAAACGTGTTTGACGCGATAATCTGGTCCGGTCCCGGTTCTTCGCCGGGCATGACAAGTTCGTCGCCGGTCGAGATCAGGGCAATGACGGGTTTTCGAAAAACCGGGACCCGCGCGACATTCATCGCAGCCATCAGTGCAATGTCTTCGGCGCGGATCAAACGCGGTGCCGTGATGGGGGTGCCTGTCATAAAATCCACACCGGCAGGGCGGATGTTCGTTTTGGGGCCGGGGTCGTCTGTGATCGTGATCAGATCGCCACGCCGGTCGGTATCTTCCTGAATCACAACGAAATCCGCGCCCTCGGGAACCGGAGCGCCGGTAAAGATACGCACGGCCTGACCGGGGCCCACCGAGCCGTCGAAACGACGACCCGCAGCGGATTCGCCCACCACTTTGAACATGGCATGAAGCTCGACTTCGTCGGCTTTGACGGCATAGCCATCCATCGAAGATGCCGCAAATGGCGGCTGGTCGCGCGTTGCCACAACCTCGTGCGACAGAACACGTCCCGCAGACTGGGCCAGGGGAACCTGTTCCGAAGGTAGAGGGCCGACAAGATCGAACAGCAGGGCGCGCGCTTCTTCGACGGTAATCATTTCGCCTCGTAACGTCCTGATTTTCCGCCGTCTTTAAGACTTAAATGAATGCCGCCAATTTCCATCGCTTTGTCGACGGCTTTGGTCATGTCGTACACAGTCAAGGCCGCGGTGGAAACGGCGGTCAGGGCCTCCATCTCAACTCCGGTTTGACCTGACGTTTTGACCGTTGCTTCGATCTGAACTCCCGGCAGATCCGGGTCGAGGGTCAGTTCAACGGCAACCTTAGTTACTGGCAAAGGATGGCAGAGCGGGATCAGATCCGGCGTCTTTTTTGCCCCCATGATGCCGGCCAGGCGGGCAACGCCCAAAACATCGCCCTTAGCGGCGCGTTGTTCTGAAATGATTTCATAGGTTTCCGGTGCCATCTTAACGTGACCCACAGCCACGGCTAAACGATCTGTGACCTCTTTGCCCGAGACGTCGACCATATGCGCCTGACCTTGAGCATCGAAATGGGTCAGCGGCATCACATTACTCCGGGGATAAGCGGATTGGACAGGATATGGCGGGTGGCCGCTTCGACATCGTCCTGACGCATCAGGCTTTCGCCGATCAAAAAGCACCGGGCGCCATAGCGCGCAATATCCCGCAAATCTTCTGGCGTGCCCAACCCGCTTTCGCAGACGATAGTACGGTCTGCCGGTACCAGTTTGGATAAGCGCCGAGTCGTATCAAGAGTGGTCTCGAAGGTCTTGAGATTGCGGTTGTTTATGCCGATCAATGGACTTTTCAGTTGGGCTGCGCGTTCAAGCTCGGCTTGGTCGTGAACCTCAATCAGAACGTCCATCTCCCAATCGAAAGCGGTTTGTTCCAACTCGGCTGCCTGATCATCACTGACGGATGCCATGATGATCAGAATACAGTCGGCTTCCAAAGCACGTGCCTCGACCACCTGATAAGGGTCATACATGAAATCCTTACGCAAAGCGGGCAGAGATGTCGCGTTACGCGCTTGTGTTAGATATTCCTTGGCACCCTGAAAGCTCGGCGTGTCGGTGAGCACGGACAAACACGTAGCACCGCCTTCTTCATAGGCCTTGGCCAAGGCAGGCGGATCAAAATCTGGCCGGATCAAACCCTTGGAGGGGCTGGCTTTCTTGACCTCGGCAATCAGGCCGTAACCTTGCCGGGACGCAGCTTGAAGAGCTGCGGCAAACCCGCGGGTTTCCGAAGCGGCGCGTGCTTCACTTTCCAGAGTTTCCAAGGACTTATGAGCCTTGTCTGCTGCGATCTCTTCCAGTTTGTAGGCTTTGATCTTGTCCAGAACGGTTTCGGTCATGCGGCCTCCTGAGTCTTGGCGGCCAAGGCCGTGATTTTGTTTTTGGCTTCACCGCTGTCGATGCTCTCGGCGGCCATGGCCACGCCTTCGCGCAGATCACTTGCAGCATCGGCGACAACCAATGCGGCGGCAGAGTTCAGCAAAACGGCGTCACGATACGCTGACCGAGCGCCGTCCAGCAGCGCACGAAATGCGATGGCATTTTCTTCAGGGGTTCCGCCGAGGATGTCTTCGAAAGGGTGCACAGGCAGGCCAGCATCCTCGGGGTGCAGCTCGACCTCTTTGATCACGTCATCTTCTAAAGCGGCGACCCAGCTGATACCGGTGATCGTCAATTCGTCTGTCCCGTCTGATCCGTGCACCAGCCACGCGCGATCTGACCCCAGCAAGCCTAGTGTTTCAGCCATGGGGCGGATCAACTCGCGGCTAAAGGCGCCAGTCAGTTGCCGTTTGACACCGGCAGGGTTGGTCAGTGGGCCAAGGATATTGAAAATCGTGCGCGTTCCCAGCTCCTGCCGCGAAGGCATAACATGCGCAATGGCCGGGTGATGCATCGGCGCCATCATGAATCCGATCCCGACATCTTTCAATGCGCTTTCAACGACTTGCGGGCCAACCATGACGTTGATGCCCATTTGACCCAATGCATCCGCTGCGCCTGATTTGGAACTTAGGTTGCGGTTGCCGTGTTTGGCGACTGTCACGCCAGCGCCTGCGACGACAAAGGCCGTCGCGGTCGAGATATTCAGAGTACCTTTTCCGTCCCCGCCCGTGCCAACGATGTCGATCGCCCCTTCGGGCGCCCGCACGGCATTGCACTTGGCGCGCATCACAGCCGCGGCCGCGGCATATTCATCAACCGTTTCCCCCCTTGTACGCATGGCCATCAACAGCCCGCCAATCTGGCTTGGCGTGGCTTCGCCGTTGAACAGGATGCCAAAGGCAGTCTCGGCCTCTTTACGGGTCAGCGGACGATCGGCGGCTGCTCCAATCAGCGGTTTCAGCGCGTCGCTCATGCGGGGACTTTCAGTTCTTGCAGGAAATTCTTGAGAAGGGCGTGACCATGCTCGGACGCAATCGATTCAGGGTGGAACTGAACACCGTGAATAGGCAGTTCCCTGTGTTGCAGCCCCATGATCGTGCCGTCTTCCAGCTCGGCTGTGATCTCAAGACAGTCGGGCAGCGTCTCGCGCTCGACCACCAGCGAATGGTAACGTGTGGCTTCAAAGGGCGATGGAAGGCCAGCAAAGACGCCTTTTCCGGTGTGGTGCATGATGCCCATTTTGCCGTGCACAATTTCGTGGCATCGTACCACCTTGCCACCGAAAGCCTGTCCGATGGTCTGATGCCCAAGACAAACCCCCAAAAGAGGTGTTTTTGTCTCGGCGGCGGCTTCGGTCAGAGCCAGACAGATGCCCGCCTGATCCGGGTCGCAGGGGCCGGGGCTTAGCAGGATCCCAGCCGGGTTCATGGCCATTGCTTCCTGTACATCCAGCGCATTATTGCGGCGAATGACCATTTCGGCACCAAGTTCGCCCAAATAATGTACCAAATTGTAGGTAAACGAGTCGTAGTTGTCGATCAGCAGCAGCATATGGGCACTTATCTTCGCTTGGGCATTTCGGGCTGGCGATGCAACCCCGGGCCACGGTATAATGTCCGCACATACATGCTCAGGCTTGGGCGGCAGCGTCAAGAGGACATAAGGTTTCTGACGCCTCCAATTGACCGAGCGCCACACCAGATGGCGCAGAGCAGGGCGAGGCAGGGAAAAGAGGCGAAAGGCAGGAAATATGGGCGGATTTTTCGGAGGAATGGTCGCAGGGGCGATCGTTGTTTTGATCTTGGGTGCGGTCGTGTCGCTCAACACGCCGATGGTCAACACACCGGTTGTTGCGACCGAAGCACCAGCGCCGACGATTTCAGAAACACCAGAGGCGCCTACTGAACTTGCCGAGGATGTTTCTGATGCCGATCTGGTGGAACTGGCCCCGCGTGCGCCAGAAGCCGCCGATAATGCCAACGAAGATCTGGCCGATTTGTCCGGGTTGGAAGCGTCATCCGAGCCGCAGCCCAAGATTGGCAAAGTGGTTGAGGCTCCGAACGAGCCCGCTGCAACGGTGGCGACCGAAGTGTCCGTCATGACTGAAGCCCCCGCTGCGCCGCCCGAGCCCAGCCAGGTTCCTGCAGTTCAGCAGGAACAGTCCGTGCCGGTTGTAATTGATGAAACCCCCACGCCGCCGACCGAGTCTGACACAACCGAGGTCGCAGTTCTTGAGCCCGAACCAAATCCGCTGCCACAGGTCGAGGCTGAACCACAAACAAAAGACACTACGACTGATAATTCACTTGAAAGCAGTCCGATTGCGGTGGAAGGGGATGAAGATACCTTGCCCCGTGAGCTTCCGCGTATTGCTGCGCTGCCTCAGATCGGGGGAGAACAGGAAGAAAGTGCCAGTTCGATTGTCGGAAAACGTATCCTGCCGTTGACGGAACGCGATGATGAGCCTGTTGCAGAACAGGCGATTTCCGAACAGCCATCTGCGGAAAAACCGATTGAACGTTTTGCTGCCAAGTTCGAGAACCCGGAATCTAAGCCGCTGATGTCGATCATTCTGATTGATGACGAAGGCGCATTCGGCGCCGAAGCGTTGCAGGATTTCCCTTACCCGATCAGCTTTGCCGTGAACCCGTCTGATCCGGATGCGGCGGAAAAGATGGAACGGCACCGCGCGGCTGGGTTCGAAGTTCTGGCCCTTGCGGACTTGCCCGAGGCAGCAAGCGCGCAGGATGCCGAAGTTTCCCTGTCCGTGTGGCTGGATACATTGCCTGAAACAGTGGGTATTCTGGAAGGCGTGAACAGCGGCATTCAGGGAAACCGCAAGCTGGCCGATCAGGTCGCGGCAATTGCTGCCGGAACCGGACGCGGGTTGATCACACAGGACAATGGGCTGAACACTGTCCAGAAGCTTGCGGTTCGCAATGGCATTCCGTCCAGCGTTGTGTTCCGCGATATCGATGGGGCGCGACAGGATCCCAGAATCATGCGCCGGTTCCTGGATCAGGCCGCGTTCCGGGCGGGTCAGGAAGGAACCGTTGTCATGCTGGGGCGGGTACGGCCAGAGACAATCTCAGCCCTTTTGCTGTGGGGTCTTGAAGATCGCGGGAACCGGGTGGCGATGGCGCCGATCTCGGCCGTCTTGATGAAACAGGTGCAGTGACAGTTTGAATCAGGCGGCGATCTCCTGATCAGCCGCCTTGTTCTTTAACCGTTGCCGTTTCCGGTGAACCGTGCGGCATCTTCCGCTGCGCGCCGAATGGCGTTTGACTTATGAACAGTCTCCATGAACTCGCCCTCGGGGTCGCTGTCATAGACAACACCGCCGCCAGCCTGAATATAGAGTTTCTGATCCTTCACGATGGCGGTGCGCAGGGCAATGCACATGTCCATGTCACCGCCCGCACTGAAATAGCCGACACCTCCACCATAGACGCCGCGTTTTTCCGGCTCAAGCTCGTCAATGATCTCCATCGCGCGCACTTTTGGCGCGCCCGAGACCGTACCTGCGGGCATACCTGCAAAGAAGGCGTCCAGGGCATCCTTGTCTTCCGCCAGCTCGCCCACCACGTTGGACACGATGTGCATCACATGGCTGTAGCGTTCGATGATGAACTCTTCGGTCGGGCGTACAGTGCCGATTTTGGACACGCGGCCGGTATCATTGCGCCCGAGGTCCAGAAGCATGAGGTGTTCGGCCAGCTCTTTCTTGTCGGCCAGCAGGTCAAGCTCGTTCGCCTTGTCTTCCTCGGGGGTCGCGCCTCGGGGACGGGTACCTGCAATCGGGCGAATTGTGACTTCGCTGCCGAACACCCGCACCAAAATCTCGGGGCTGGCACCAACGACCTGAAAACCACCGAAGTTGAAGTAGAACATAAATGGCGAGGGGTTGGTGCGCCGCAGCGAACGATAAAGCGCAAAAGGCGGCAGCGGAAAATCCTGCGTCCAACGCTGCGCCGGAACAACCTGGAAGATATCGCCAGCGCGGATGTATTCCTTGGCCTTTTCAACCGCTTCCATATAGCCCGACTTGGTGAAGTTCGACACCGGTGCCGCAACTTCGCGCGCGTCGCCCAGATCACGGGTTTCGGCGGGCATCGCGCGTTCCAGATCGCGGACCGCATCCATCACACGCTCGGCCGCCTGTGCATAGGCAGCTTTGGCAGATTGACCGTCGCTGGCCCAGGCGGGTGAGACCACCGTCACCTCGCCTTTGACACCATCCAATACTGCGACAACAGACGGGCGCAACATGATCGCATCTGGCAGCCCCAGCGGATCGGGGTTCACGTCCGGCAGGTATTCGACCAGCCGGACCATGTCATAGCCCAGATATCCAAACAGCCCGGCGGCAGCCTGAGGCAGGTCGTCTGGCAGCTCAATACGGCTTTCTGCCAGTAACGCACGCAGGTTGTCCATCGGATTGCCGTCCTGCGCGGCAAAGGCGTCGGCGTCGAACCGCGCCGAACGGTTCAACTCGGACGTTTCACCGTGGCAGCGCCAGATCAGGTCCGGTTTCATGCCGATGATCGAATAGCGGCCACGCACCTCTCCGCCCGTAACCGACTCCAGCATGAACGCATCTTTCTGCGCGCCCGTCAGTTTGAGCATCAGCGACACGGGTGTGTCCAGATCGGCGGCGAGACGTGTGTAAACCACTTGGTTTTCGCCCGCTTCATAGGCGCGCGCGAAGGTATCGAAATCGGGTGTCAGGGCCATCTTGGTCTCGCTTAAAAGCTCGCCTGCACGGCGTTCAGCGCCTGCTGATCCACGACCGGGCGGGCGCGGGTCTGAGCGTCCCGTACGTATGCGTCAAAAATATTTTGCGACAGCGCCTGATCCATCTGCGTAGCCAGTGCGTCGCGCAACCGGCGCAGTTCGTCGGAATCCTCGGGGGGCAGAATCTCGTCCAGACGAACAAGCAAGGCTGCACCATTTCCACCAATTACGCGTAACTCACCGAGTTCCATCTGGAACACTTCGTTCATGAAACTGGCGGGGACGTCATCAAGAAACGCGGTACGCGTCAGCGCGTTTTCAACGCGGAAGGGCAGGCCAGTCGCAGCGAAGTCACCATCAGTGGCCAGTTGGCTCAGTGCGGCGTTTGCTTTGTCCAGCAAGGCTTTATTGGTCTCTGCCTGTACCCAGGCAGCGGCGACACGGTCGCGTGCGCTTTCCAACGGTTCAGGGCGGCGTGGCAGAATGTCGTTCAGGCGCAAGGCAAAGATCGATCCGTCTTCGAGAAATGCGATTTCAGGGAAATCTCCCTCTTGCACGGCTTCGGCGGCCGTGCGGAACCCGTCATAGGCCGCTATGTCCTCGGCGCTGTCGCGGGTCCAGTCAATCTGACCCAGCTCCATTTCGGTTTCATTTGCCAATTCTTCCAGAGTCGCTCCACCAGCCAGCATGTCGTTGACATCTTCGGACTGCGCCTCGATCAGGCGGCGGGCGCGTTCTGTCGCCAGTTCTTCGCGCAGGGCCGGTTCGGCCTCCTCAAAGGGAACGCTGTTTGCAGCCAGGGATCCGTTGATACGGAACAGGGCGGGGCCAAATATCGATGGCAGAGGGCCGACAACGGCGTCAAGTTCTGCCGCGAACACGGCGTCGGCGGCTTCGCCCAGATCCTCACGCGTGAGGTCGCCCAGGTCGATATCCGAAAGCTCCAGATCACGGTCCCGAACCAGTTGTTCAAAAGTCGTGCCCCCGACCTCAAGCTGCGCCTTGGCGTCGTTGGCCGCTTGTTCATCCGGGAAATTCAGGCGCTCGACCAGACGGCGTTCTGGCTGATTATACTCTGCCGACCGCTCTTCAAAAAGTTTTCGCAGAGCCTCTTCGTCAACCTCGACCGTGTCCACCAACATGGCCGGAGACAGAATCGCATACGTCAGCTGTTTCGTGCGGGGCAGGGTGAACTGTTCAGCGTTTTCGTCATAGTAGGTCTGAATCTGCGCGTCAGTCGGTTCGGCCACGGGGGTTTCCAAAGCCTCGGCCCCTGCCGTCGCAACGGTAAAGCTGCGACGGGCACCAATATAGTTGGCCATTGTGTCTGTCACGGTGGCAGGCATTTCCACACCCCCCATGATCGCACCTTGAACGATCGTACGGGCGGATTCTTTGCGCAGGTCCGACTCGAACTCGGAATCCGTCATGCCGACCTGTTCAAGCTGAAAGCGGTATGCCTCACGGTCGAAATTGCCGTCTACGCCTTGAAAGGCCGGGACAGACACGATCTCATTTTGCAGGTTCTCATCCCCTATGGAGATCCCGAGCTGGCTCACCTCGTTGTCCAACGCCGCCAAGGCCGTCAGGCGGGCAAGCGCATTTCGATCCAGCCCCAGATCGCGCGCCTGCGACATTTGCAGGGGCTGACCCGATTGCGCCTCAACCGCGCGGATCTCGCGCTGCAACTCGCGGACAAAGTCATCGATCGAGATGCTTTCATCACCAACTTGCGCCACTGTACGGACTGTGCCGCTCAGGTTGACGGCGCCGAACCCCGCGAGCCCCAGCATCAGCATGCCCATCAGAATCCAGACAAAGGTTTTCGAAAGACTTTTAGCGCCTGCGGCCATGGTGCCCTCTTGTTATTACGGCAGCGTTCTGCCCTGTCGGTTGCCGCCTTGAATACGACGCACACCGCCGGGGGGCAAGCTTAGAAGGACAGGCCCTGCAACCGTTCGAACAATTGGCCCAAACCTGTGCGGTCGAGGTTGGCGAAGGCAATGCGCACTTGCCGTTTCCCGTCCGGGTGGTGATCGGGCATAAACATGGTACCGGGCAATAACAGAACACCGGCTTCACGCACCAAACGCCTGGCAAGTTCGTCGGACGGAATGTCAAACGGGTGCTCCAGATAGGCGAAATACGCCCCAAGTCCCAAAAGGCGCCAACCTTCGGCTTCCAGCGCGGGCATACCCTCAAGGATGGCAGCGCGACGGTCGAGTATTTCGTCGCGTTCGCCTGCCAGCCATTGCGACAAGTTTTGCATACCCCAAAGCGCGGCGAACTGTCCGATCTGACCGGGGCAAATGGCAACGGTGTCGAGAAACTTCTCGACCTCAGCCAGAAGTGCGGGGCCCGTTGCAATGGCACCGACCCTATGACCCGTCAGCCTGTATGCCTTGGAGAAGGAATACAGGTGGATCAGCGTCTGATCCCAGTCTGGTTGCTGGAACAAATCATGTGGCGGCCCGCTGCGACTGTCGAAGTCACGATAGGTTTCGTCGACGATCAGGTAAATCCCGGTTTCGCGCGCCAGCTCAAAGAAGGCGCGGACAAGGTCTGCCGGGTATTCAACGCCGCCGGGATTGTTGGGCGTGACCAGAGCAATTGCGCGTGTTTTGTCCGTTATCAGCGCCCGCGCGCGCTCCGGACCGGGCAGCAAATCGTCGCCGGTCTTCAGGTCCGCCGCCTGAACACCCGACATATCCAGCCACATTTTATGATTGAAATACCATGGGGTTGGTAGAATAACCTCATCCCCTTCACCGGTGATGGCCGATATCACTGCTGAAAACGCCTGATTGCATCCTGAGGTGATAGCAACCTGAGGTGCCTCGACCTTTGCCCCATAATGCGCGCTTATCTGCGCAGCCAGTTCCGTGCGAAGGTCGTCATTTCCCAGCACAGGGCCGTATAGGTGCGCATGGTCTTCGCGCACGGTAAATTCGGCCATAGCCTTGCGCAAGGCCAGTGGCGGCGGGTCAACCGGCGCCGCCTGGCTTACGTTGATCAACGGACGTTCGGGTGGGAACGAAACGCCCTCGACCCATCGGCGCGCTTCCATCACTGGCGGCGCGAATGTTGCGGCGGTACGGCTGAGCGTCATGTGCTGCCTACTGATCTGATTTCAATCGGTGCCCCGATAGGGCTCGACATATTGAAGGGCCATATCCCACGGGAAAAAGATCCACGTGTCCTGACTGACTTCGGTGATGAACGTATCCACCATTGGGCGTCCCTTGGGTTTGGCATAAACCGTCGCAAAATGCGCTTTTGGATACATCTCCCGAACCAGCTCCAATGTTTTTCCGCTGTCTACCAGATCGTCGATGATCAGAATTCCGGTTCCGTCACCCATAAGGTTGGTATCGGGTGCTTTCAGAACTTCCGCCTCACCCTGAGCTTGATGATGGTAGGATTTCACGCTGACCGTATCGACAGTACGAATATCCAGTTCCCGGCTGACGATCATCGCAGGGGCCATGCCGCCACGGGTGATCGCCACAACAGCACGCCAGCTGCCGTCATCGGGGCCTTGCCCATCCAGACGCCACGCCAATGCGCGCGAGTCGCGGTGGATCTGGTCCCAGCTGATGTGAAATCCTTTTTCGTGCGGCAGGCGGTCCTTAGCGCTCATGTTCTTAACCTTTTTCCACGTCTGGGGCGTCAACGGCCTTCATTCCGACAATATGGTAGCCCGAATCCACGTGCAGATTCTCACCGGTGACGCCGCTGCTGAGGTCTGACAACAGGTACAGGGCCGACTTGCCGACATCGTCGATGGTCACGTTGCGGCGCAGCGGAGAGTTGTATTCGTTCCATTTCATGATGTAGCGGAAATCGCCAATACCGCTGGCGGCCAGCGTTTTGATCGGACCGGCCGAAATCGCGTTCACGCGAATGCCGTCCTTGCCCAGGTCCTCCGCCAAATACTTGACCGACGCTTCCAAAGCGGCCTTGGCAACACCCATCACGTTATAGTGGGGCATCACCTGCTCGGCTCCGTAATAGGTCAGCGTTATGGCGCTGCCGCCTTCAGACATCATCTTTTCCGCGCGCTGCATAACTGCGGTGAACGAATAGACGGATACATCCATCGTCAGCGTAAAATTGGCCCGGCTGGTATCCACGTAGCGCCCACGCAGTTCGTTCTTGTCAGAAAAACCGATGGCGTGAACGACAAAGTCCAGCTTGCCCCATTTCTCTTCCAGTGCCGAGAAAAGCCCATCAATTGAAGCCTCATCGCTCACGTCGCAGGGCAGAACGATTTCGCTGCCCAGTTGCGCAGCCAGTGGGTCCACACGTTTCTTTAGGGCGTCACCCTGATAGGAAAAGGCAAGTTCAGCTCCGGCTTCGGACAAGGCGCGGGCGATTCCCCATGCGATAGATTTGTCATTGGCCAGTCCCATGATGAGGCCACGTTTGCCGGCCATCAACTGATTTGACATGTTTGGTTCTCCGCCTGTCTTCGCGTTAGATTGGCATGGTTTATGCCATTGGTAGCGCTGCATCAAGGCCGTGCGCTCTTGCTCGCAGCGGGTTCTCGCCTTAGGCTCGTCATTAATACTTTCCAGGGGATGGAAATGACCGAGCGTGATGGCATCTTTGCTGGCTCCGATCCGTTTGCAATAGCGGCCCGGTGGCTGGCTGAGGCCCAGGAAACCGAATTGAACGATCCGAATGCGATTGCGCTTGCAACCGTTGACCCGGACGGTTTGCCAAATGCACGCATGGTTCTGCTGAAGGAAATCGAAGCGGATTCATTTGTTTTCTATACAAACTACGAAAGCGCCAAAGCGAACGAGCTGGATACGTCCGAAAAAGCCGCATTTGTAATGCATTGGAAATCTTTGCGGCGTCAACTTCGTGTTCGTGGTACAGTATGTCGTGAAAACGGGCCCCAGGCTGATGCGTATTATGCATCGAGGTCACTGAAAAGCCGACTGGGTGCCTGGGCTTCAAAGCAGTCACAACCGCTTTCAAGTCGGACAGCTTTGATGGCAGAGGTCGCGAAAGTGACTGCTAAACTTGGGCCGAATCCACCTCGTCCTCCATTCTGGGGCGGGTACCGATTGACGCCGACAGAGATAGAATTCTGGGCCGATGGAGCGTTCCGCTTGCATGATCGGTTCAGATGGCAACGAATTGAGCCGGGATCGGCATGGCATGTTGAAAGGTTGAATCCATGACGTTCACGTGTCGTGAAATGCAACAAGCAGAAAGTAAACAACTTTTTCGGCTTGAAATTGTCTGCCAATCCCATAAACAACAGACCCTTAACGAACTGCTAAAATTCGCGATGGGAAAACCGTGCCTGAAGACCTGAACAACATGTATCGCGTCCGTGGACACGTAAAATGGTTCGATCCCGCCAAGGGATACGGCTTTGTTGTTTCTGACGAAGGCGGCCCGGATATTCTGTTGCATGTGAACGTATTGCGCAATTTCGGCCAAAGTTCCGTCGCGGACGGAGCAGGTATCGAGATCATGACACACCGCACGGACAGAGGTGTTCAGGCGGTTGAGGTTGTTGCAATCGACCCGCCGGCGCGCGCCGAGTCGATGATGTTGGCCGATTTCGCCGAGTTGGATCCGGACGCTATCACAGAAGCCCCTCTGGAGGCCGCGCGGGTGAAGTGGTTCGACAAAGGCAAGGGCTTCGGGTTCGCAAATGTTTTCGGGCGCGGCGAAGACGTGTTCTTGCATATCGAAGTGTTGCGGCGCTCGGGGCTTGCTGACCTTCAGCCCGGAGAGGCGCTTGCGATGCGCGTAATTGACGGCAAACGTGGCCGAATGGCGGCGCAGGTTCTCGCCTGGGAAGCCGCGCTGGACGGCTGACCGTTCCATGACCCGTTTTCTGGTATTCTGGACGCTTCTGATCACGCTGTGGACGGGGGGGGCGTTTGCTGCGTGCAGCGCCGGCCGTGTCACACTCCGAAACGACAGCGCGACAATCCGATTTGACGTGGAAATGGCGGTTACGCCTCAAGAACGGTCAAAGGGGTTGATGTTTCGCGAGTCGTTGCCGAATCGATCCGGTATGCTGTTCGTGTTCGATCCACCGCAACCTGTCGCGTTTTGGATGAAGAACACGCTGATTCCGCTCGACATGATATTTCTGGACCGTACGGGCACAGTGACACATGTGCATGAGAGTGCGATTCCCGGCGATCTGACACCGATTGAAGGTGGGGATGCCGTTTTTGCGGTGCTGGAAATCAATGCCGGATTGTCCGCGCGCTACTCTATCGGTGTCGGCACTCAGATGCAGCACGAAATTTTTTCGCAAGGTCCTGCGATTTGGCCCTGTTAGGGCTTTTCAAATCAGATTGTCATCGTTAGGAAGGCGCACGGTCCGGGGCGTGGCGCAGTCTGGTAGCGCACCTGTTTTGGGTACAGGGGGTCGTAGGTTCGAATCCTGCCGCCCCGACCACTTCCTTCATATTCTCATGTGGGCGTGCCGCCCATCGCGAGATACAACGAGCTGATCGCCTGATCCAGCACGTCACTTTCCAGTGGAACCTCAACGATTGCGCCGGTTTTCTGCGGCACTTTAAAGTACGATCGTGCGTCGACGCGATAGCCGGACCCTGTTTTAGACGATGTCAGGCGCATGACACTCTGGGGCAGGTCCTGCGGAAATCCGTCATAGTTCAGAATCAAATAGGCAGCCGCTTTTGGGGGCAGATACTCGCTGCATTCAAAAGCCTGTTCGCCGATTTTCTCAAAGACCTTGCCGGGACCAGAACAACTGGTTTCGAATACCTCAAATAACCTTTTGGGATGGGTTTCGAACAGCGCGCTACGAGACGGGGTGGGCGTTTCTTGTGGCGTGCAGGCCACGATACAGGCCAACGCGGGGATAAAGCGAAGCAACTTCATTCGTTTGGCCTTTCTCATTTCGAAGTGAACCTTTGGTCGTTCAGTGTGGGTTCGACAGACCCGGCGAAGCTGATTCCTTTGCAGCCTAACCAGCGAGGTGTTGGTTGATCAAATACAGATAACTATGCTGGCAAAAACGGTAATTCTAATTGAGACTTCGAGTCGTGACCGAAAATTTACCGCAGGCGAGCCTGTGGAGGAATCGTACCCAGAGTTTGACTCCTCTCATGTCTGGGTCTGGTCAACAAAAAAGATTTCAAATTTGGCTGAAAAAGGGCGTTGACCTTCTATGGCAATATACGTCAAATTGTATGAGCCGAAGAGATTGCCACAATATCTGGTGTTCAAGCCGGGACGGCAACAGGCGAGGGTCGGATAAGCACAGTCTATTAACGTGCAGCCGTTGTAACGGCTTTTTCGCTGTCCAAAGCAGCGTCCAGTACCTTTGCGCGCTTCTGTCGGCGTTGCGGGTGGTGCTCCGCAACTCAAAATGTAGTGCCGTGAACCGAAAATTAGGCGGAATTTAACTAGGGCTGCGGACATGAAGATTGAAAGAAAATTCACCAAACCAGATCAGGATGCCTATTCGGAACTGGATTTTGTGTCCGCGACATCTGAAATCCGAAATCCCGATGGAACCATTGTGTTCCGCCTGGAAGGGATCGAAGTTCCGTCAACCTGGTCGCAGGTGGCAAGCGACGTGATTGCCCAGAAGTACTTTCGTAAGGCTGGCGTCCCGTCCAAATTGATCAAAGTTAAGGAAAAAGACGTTCCCGAGTTCCTCTGGCGGTCGGTTCCCGCTGAAGATGCTGAGTTCGAGGGCGAAATTTCCTCAAAGCAGGTCTTTGATCGGCTGGCCGGTGCGTGGGCATACTGGGGGTGGAAAGGTGGCTACTTTTCGACCGAGGAGGATGCGCGCGCCTATTTCGACGAGATGCGGTACATGCTGGCGACTCAGCGCGCCGCGCCAAACAGCCCGCAATGGTTCAATACTGGCCTGCACTGGGCCTATGGAATCGACGGTCCGGCGCAAGGGCACCACTACGTCGACTATAAGACCGGCAAGCTGACCAAATCCAAATCCGCCTACGAGCATCCGCAGCCACATGCCTGCTTCATCCAGTCCGTCGATGATGATCTGGTGAACGAAGGCGGCATCATGGATCTATGGGTGCGCGAGGCACGGTTGTTCAAATACGGCTCGGGCACCGGAACCAATTTCAGCCATCTGCGTGCAGAAGGCGAGGCGCTGTCGGGTGGTGGCAAATCCTCGGGCCTGATGGGCTTTCTCAAGATCGGCGACCGCGCCGCCGGCGCAATCAAATCAGGCGGGACAACCCGTCGGGCAGCGAAGATGGTCATTGTCGATGCGGATCACCCCGATATCGAACAATTCATCGAATGGAAGGTAATCGAAGAGCAGAAAGTGGCCTCGATCGTTGCCGGATCGAAGATGCACGAAAAGATGCTGAACGGTATTTTCGAGGCCATTCGCTCTTGGGACGGTGCGGCCGAGGATGCCTATGATCCAAACAAGAACGAAGCGCTGAGAAAGGCGATCCGCGAGGCGAAAAAGGTCGCAATCCCCGAGACTTACATCAAACGCGTTCTGGATTACGCCAAGCAGGGCCACGACAGCATCGAGTTCCCGACCTATGATACAGACTGGGATTCGGAAGCCTATAGCTCGGTCTCGGGGCAGAATTCGAATAACTCGATCCGCGTGACCAACGGGTTTCTGACTGCTGTCGAGAAAGACGCGGACTGGCAGCTGATCAACCGCACCGATGGCAAAGTCGCAAAGACCGTCAAGGCGCGCGATCTTTGGGAAAAGGTTGGTCACGCCGCATGGGCTTGTGCTGATCCTGGCATCCAGTTCCACGACACGGTCAACGAATGGCACACGTGCCCTGAAGATGGTGAAATTCGCGGATCGAATCCGTGTTCGGAATACATGTTCCTGGATGACACGGCCTGTAACCTGGCCTCGATGAACCTGCTGACCTTCCTCAAGGACGGTGAGTTCCAGGCCGCCGATTACATGCACGCCTCGCGCCTATGGACGCTGACGCTGGAAATCTCGGTGACCATGGCGCAATTCCCGTCAAAGGAAATCGCGCAGCTGTCGTACGACTTCCGCACGCTGGGCCTTGGTTATGCCAACATTGGCGGCCTGTTGATGAACATGGGCTACAGCTATGACTCGGACGAGGGGCGGGCGATCTGCGGTGCGCTGACCGCGATCATGACCGGTGTGGCATATGCCACTTCAGCTGAAATTGCCGGTGAGCTTGGCCCGTTCAAGGGCTACAAGCGCAATGCCGAGCATATGCTGCGCGTCATCCGCAACCACCGCCGCGCGGCGCAGGGTGTGACTGAGGGGTACGAGAAACTGGCCGTCAAGCCGGTGCCTCTGGACCATGGCAACTGCCCCGACAAGCGTTTGGTCGATCTGGCCATGTCCGCTTGGGATGAGGCGCTGAGCCTTGGCGAGCAGAACGGTTACCGCAATGCACAGGCCACGGTGATTGCCCCCACAGGCACCATCGGTCTGGTGATGGATTGCGATACAACGGGGATCGAGCCCGATTTTGCGCTGGTCAAGTTCAAGAAACTGGCAGGCGGCGGTTACTTCAAGATCATCAACCGCTCGGTACCATCTGCGCTGGAAAAGCTGGGCTATTCCTCGTCGCAGATCGAAGAGATCGTATCCTACGCGGTCGGTCACGGCACAATCGGCAATGCGCCGGGGATCAACCACACCTCACTGACTGGCCACGGCTTTGGTGCCAATGAACTGGCCAAGGTGGACGCCGCGCTGGAAAGCGCCTTTGACATCCGGTTCGTCTTCAACCAATGGACATTGGGCGAAGATTTCTGCACCGGTGTTCTGGGCATTCCGGCGACCAAGCTGAATGACCCGACCTTTGATTTGTTGCGCCATCTGGGGTTCACCCGCGCGGATATCGACGCGGCCAACGACCACGTCTGCGGAACCATGACTCTGGAAGGTGCACCGCATCTGAAGGAAGAACACTACGCGATCTTCGACTGCGCCAACCCGTGCGGCAAGAAAGGCAAGCGTTTCCTTGGGGTTGACAGCCACATCACCATGATGGCAGCGGCACAAAGCTTTATCTCGGGTGCGATCAGCAAAACGATCAACATGCCGAATGATGCAACAATCGAAGACTGCCAGAAGGCCTATGAACTTAGCTGGTCGCTGGGTGTGAAAGCCAACGCGCTGTACCGTGACGGCTCGAAACTGTCTCAGCCCCTTGCGGCTGCGCTGGTCGAGGATGATGACGAGGCGGCCGAGGTGCTGGAAAGCGGCTCTGCTCAGGAAAAAGCCGTCGTTCTGGCCGAAAAGGTGATCGAGAAGGTTGTGGTCAAGGAAATTATCCGCAGTCATCGCGAGAAACTGCCGCATCGCCGAAAGGGGTATACACAGAAGGCCATCGTTGGCGGCCACAAGGTTTATCTGCGCACGGGTGAGTTCGAAGACGGTCAACTGGGCGAGATTTTCATCGACATGCACAAGGAAGGTGCTGGCTTCCGGGCGATGATGAACAACTTTGCCATCGCCGTGTCGGTCGGTCTGCAATATGGCGTGCCGCTGGAGGAATTTGTCGACGCCTTCACCTTTACCAAGTTCGAACCGGCAGGGATGGTGCAGGGCAACGACTCGATCAAGAACGCGACGTCGATCCTGGATTACATCTTCCGCGAACTGGCCGTGTCTTATCTGGACCGTACCGATCTGGCCCATGTGAAACCCGAGGGTGCTACCTTTGATGATCTGGGACGCGGTGAAGAGGAAGGCGTTTCCAACGTCTCGGAAATCAGTGAAACTGCGGCGTCCAAGTCGTTGGAAGTGTTAAAACAAATCAGTTCAACCGGGTATCTGCGCAAGCGTCTGCCGCAGGATCTGATGGTGTTCAACGGCAGTTATGGTGACGTGGCCGGTTTAGCAGAAACAGCAACTGTCTTTGAAGCGCCTGCCACCGAAACGGCAGTGGCAACAGGGATGGACGCCCGCACCAAAGCCAAGATGCAGGGCTATGAGGGCGACCCCTGCGGCGAGTGCGGAAACTACACGCTGGTACGAAACGGAACTTGCATGAAGTGCAACACCTGCGGCGCGACAAGCGGGTGTAGCTGAATTTAACGCCCTGGCACCCCGGGGCGTAGGGGTCGGACGCTGCCCTAAGTAACCGACCCCGACGAATACGGAGAACAGGTCTGTTACCGACTGACCATTCTCCACTCGGCCGACATGCCCGTGTTGGCCGGGAACAGGGTGGGGCGGAATATTTGCTCCTTCCCACTCTTTCACGGGGCGGGTGCGCTCGCCCCATGCGCAGTCCAGGCCGCAGGCAAAAAAACACCGGGCGGTCAACGAAATGAGCCTGGAAGGCGAAACTGACAGGGGGCTTCGGCCCCCTTTCTTTTTACCCGCCGAGTCGTCCCGGATAAGCGCCACATTGCCGGATTGAGGTGGTCCTGTCGGGCAAGAGCCGCCGATACAGGTTTTGCCGCCTTCTTCAGGCGGAGGGCCGCAAACCCGACTCGGGCAAACACGCGAAGATTGGCGTGAAATCACGAAGTTCTACCAAAGCGCGTGACGCGCCGGGGTGTCCATGTGCTTCTGGGCGCTGTCCGGACGTAAACACAAACACACCTTTCAGGAGGCACTGAAATGAAATCGCATTATTTGATCGGGCTTTCCGTGGCCGTTCTGGGCTTGCCCGGCGTTGCTTCGGCCCAATCCTCAGCCGATACCAACGGTGATGGTCTTTTGACCATCGAGGAAATTCAGGCAGTCGTACCGGAAATCAACGCTGACACTTTCTCGGCCATGGATGCCAATGGTGACGGAGCGTTGGATGCAGACGAGGTCGCGATCGCGCAGGAGGCAGGATTGCTGCCGCCCAGCGACGGGTAGGCATCGAATGAACAGGCGGCCCGATCCATTTCGGGCCGCCTTTTCCATCACCTTAGGCGGGAAGATGGATTTTGAATTTTTTCCGAATCTCGGCGTCCAGAACCGGGTCGAACCTTGCAGGGGAAGGGGTGGAAAGGATTTCCTCTTTCCGGGCTACGGCTTTTTCCACCAGATCGGGCTTGCCAAGCTCCACCCAC